>CANCKV010000230.1 GCA_947378615.1 Chitinophagaceae bacterium
TTAAAGCCATTGAAATCAGCAAACAATTTTTATGACATTATTAAAACGTTATTCTGTTTTGAAAATTGCATTTTGCATAAAATCTTACACAAATTGAATGTTCTGATAAAATTCTATTTATGAACCTTTTTTCACTGGTTTATTATTGTTAAAATAGTTGTATTTTTCAGTAAATTTATTGCAGAGCAACTTTCTGAAAATATGAAGTTTATTAAATGATTTCAACTGATAGTATGGGTGAGATTAATTTAGTTTGGAGAATAAATGATACACTTAGGAAAGGAAGGTCACTTTAAATTTAATCTAACGGTTAACTTATATTACCAAGAAAGGGAATAAAGTTCAAATTTGATTGTAACGGGATTTGTGAGCAGTCATTTTTATTGGTTTTACCTAAAAAAGAGAATTAAATGAAATTATTTGTCCTTCTTTATTATTGCGGCAATTATATTTGTATAAGACAACACTTTAAAATGAGAATAATATTCTTAATTCTTACTATTATGCCCTTTTTACTTTTTGCACAAAGTCGAAAGAAAAGAGCATTGGCTGAACAAAAAGCAAAAGAAGTAATTAATGCTACACTCAAATCTCATGTTCAATTTTTGGCAAGTGATGTCCTCGAAGGGCGAAGAACAGGTACACATGGCGAGGAAATGGCGATGAATTACTTGATTAATCAATACAAGCTTGCTGGTATCGCCCCTGGAACTGAAAATGGCTACATACAACAGTTTGATATCAATGAAGGAAAACAAATAAATGAATCCACTCAATTAATCATCAATGAAAAAGTAGCTACTCTGAATGTAGATTATTTTCCACTAGCTTACAGTGCTAATAAATCTGTAAAATCGTTCGTTGCCATGTCTTTGAATGAAAAAGGAAATATCTGGTTTAAAGATGCAAAGGAAATACTTGAGGATAATCAAGATAGTATCCATTTTGATATGAATGATTTTCTGAAAAAATATACTAAAAAAGCAAGTGCAAAAAGAACGACTGGATTAATAATCTACAATAGTAGTCAAGCAAATGATAATATTCATTTCAACAAATTTGACACATCTGTTTCCGCTTCTATTCCAGTCATTTATCTAACTAATGTAGGGAAGGATAGTTTTTTTAGCGATAACACCGCTATGCAACAAGTGACTGTTTCTATTTCAATCACATCAAAATTCAGGACAGCAAGAAATGTAGTGGCTTTCATCAATAATAATGCACCAAATACTATCATTTTAGGGGCTCATTACGATCACCTTGGATATGGCGAAGATAACGTGGCACTTGATACGGGACATATCATTCATAATGGTGCTGATGATAATGCTAGCGGAACTGCTGCATTAATCGAATTAGCCAAAAAGTTGACTACATCTCCCGCAAAGCATAACAACTATTTAATGATTCATTTTTCTGCTGAGGAATTAGGGTTGTTAGGAAGTAAATATTGGATAAAGCATCCTTCCATAAAAATTATTCCTAACTACATGATTAATATGGATATGGTGGGGCGTTATGATACTACCCGAAAATTGATGGTGGGTGGTTATGGCACTTCGCCTAAATGGGGAAGCATATTACCATCTATTCAAAATAAGAATCTAGTTATTAAGTTCGATAGTTCTGGAATGGGACCTAGTGATCATGCGAGTTTTTATTTAGATTCCATTCCTGTATTGTTCTTTTTTACTGGGACACATCCTGATTATCACAAAGCTACAGATGATTGGAATAAGCTAAATTATGACGGTGAAAGAGAAATTCTTAATTATATTTTTCAGATTATTAGTGCCACTGATGATAAGGGAAAAATGTCGTTTTCAAGAACAAGAGAAACCAATTATAGTAGTAGTCCACAATTTACAGTCACCCTCGGTGTGATTCCTGATTACAGTTTTACGGGAATTGGTGTGCGAATAGATGGGACAAGTCCTGGAAAGCAGGCAGAGAAAATTGGTTTGCAATCGGGAGATATACTGCTTCAATTAGGAGCCTATAAATTTGCAGATCTGAATCATTACATGGAAACTCTCGGAAAATTTAAAAAAGGGGATACTACTAGACTTATCATCAAAAGAAAAGAAGACGAAAAAGTATTTGATATTCATTTTTAGTTACAAATCAGGAGGACCCAACACAAAGTGTGAAATGAAGTGGGCCATGTATCTGGATATATAACATTTAGCAAAGAAAAAAGGCTACCACATTAGAAAGGACATAGAATTTTCTTGTATTTTATTGAAAAGAAGTTATAAAGTAGAAATAAAGTAACACCAAGTTTTTAGTAATAATAATTAATCTGAACGATTATGAACTATTAATTTTGTGTCTCTTTAAAAAAAACTTTGGTTCCTTTTGGTAAAACTTCTTGAGTAGTAACAGTAATTAAATAGTCAATTTTCTTTTTAATGGATTGAACCTTTTAAAGTGTTTGCTTATTTTCGCCGACACAAATTAATTTATGAAAATAATATTTGCCTCTTTAGTGATTGCGTTTACTTTAAGTTCTTGTTTTACGATGCAACATGTTTCTGGAACAGGTGCCTCAAAAAGTATTGTTGTGAAGAAAAAGCAATGGTTTGCCTTGTGGGGATTAGTGCCTTTGAATAAGGTAAATGCAAAGGCTATGGCGGAAAATTCAAATAATTATATAGTAAAAACTGGATTTTCTTTTGGTGATATTGTTATTGGTGTATTGATGTTTCCTTTCTCTATTGAACATCAAACAGTAACTGTGATTAAATAAGTCTGGCTAAGGAAAACTAAAAAAATAGATTAAGCAATTATCACAATTGTCATTTAGTTAAGCATTTGATAGAATATACGGATGTCAGCCTAGCCCACTCAAAGGCGTGTAAAGAAGGAAAGGACCATAAATAGTCTCGGTTTCGACAGGCTGCAAATGATATGGTACTTATCGAAAATATACTTATCAGACATAGTTTCTTGAAGTCGGATTGAAATGTTTTAGCTGCTTGCACTTTGATAAACTGCTAATGACTAGTAGTTTATTTGTTTGAAAATTAATGATGAAAGTTTAAGTTGCTTACAGCTTCGACGGGCTCAGCTTGACAATCACCCTGATTTTCGGAGAGTATGCGATGTCATCTCAAAAAACTTGAGAAACTCTAATTACTGCCTCAGCCTGACAATTACCCTGATTTTCGGAGAATACGTAATGTCATTTCCAAAAATTGAGAAACTCTTATTACTGCTTCTACCTGACAGTCGTTCCTTAACTAAAAGGCATTGGAATACTATTCGTAATTTATTTATGAAATGTAAGTTCACTATTGTTTTCTCATCTGATTTGACTGATAGTCAATAGTTCATTGTAAGCCTGTATTAAAATTAAAAAAAGAATATGGCATAGTGGAACAATATTTGTTAAGTTTATTTGTAATAATATAGCATTTTATACTACATTTACAAATAAGATTGCACAAGACATTTGTAATTAACCCATGACAGAATTAGCCGCAATAGAAATTTTTAAATCAGGAATTGTAACATCAGTATCAATTCCGGATTCTTCTTTTTGGCAAATTTTATTCCCCGTCGTAGGAGAAAATATTTTTAGTAAATGGGATAATAAAACCAACAATCAAATCATTGAATTTACCAGACAAATATTTGATTCTCTTCTTCCTGTTAAGTTATCCATTTCCATCAATAATCACGATTTTCAATGTACTGCCTTTCGAAATAGCGAAGAAAAAGCTACAATTTGTTGGGAAACTTCTCTTGATGTTTCTAAAGTAGGGTATGAAAATGTCGTAAAGGATAGAATGGATTTGGTAAATCTCTCCTTTAAAAATGCCAATACTGCTATTCATTTTGTAAAAGAAAATGGTAGTTTTTTCGACTTCAATGATGCACTCAATAATATGTTAGGGTATTCGAGAGAGGAGTTCTTTCAATTGGATATTTTTGATATCATACCTAATAGTACCCCCGAAACTTGGAAGATAGTTTGGAGAGGGTTGAAAGAAAGAGGAAGTAAAACTGTTTTTTCACAACAGAAGAAAAAAGACGGGTCATTAATTGATATTGAACTAAAGTCTAGTTTGATTTATTTTGATGGCATTGAATTGAATTGTGCCTTCATAAATGACATTACTGAAAGGAAAAAGTTAGAGAATAAGTTATTGATGTTTGATTATTCATTCAAAAAAATCTCTGCTCCAATTATATTCTTCAGAAAAGACGGTAGTATTTTTGATTGCAATGAGGCCTATTGCAAATTATTTGGGTATGATGAGCATGAAATACTGAATCTTTCATTATTTGATTTCGGAGCAGGATTTACGCTGCAAACTTTTGAACAATACTGGGATAACGTAAAAACATTGGGCAATTTTAGTTTTAAATCCCATAGAACTCGAAAAGATGGAACTATTATAGATGTTGAAATAGTACCCAATTATATCAAGTTTGGTGATACAGAATTGATTTGTTCATTTGTAAAAGATATTACGGAACAGTTGAAGTTAGAGCATTCTTTGGTAGAAGAGAAATCAATGCTTCGGACATTAATTGATAATCTTCCTTTTCCAGTATATGTGAAAGATGCAGAAGCAAAGAAACTGATTGTAAATAAGCCATATCAAGATTTTATTCGAAAGTTAAATTTGAATACGGACGTCATTGGGAAAGATGATTTGGATATATTCAAAGGAATATCCAATCAAATAGGCTACAATCTTGATATGAGGGTACTGAAAACAGGGAAGTCTGTAATAGAAGAAAATGAAACCTATTATTTTCAAAATAATGACAAAAGAGACTTATTAACAACAAAGTTGCCTTTGATTGATGGATTTGGAAATATTTATGGACTTGTAGGATTTAGTGTAGATATTACAGAGAAGAAGAAACTAGACGAATCCTTAAAACTAGTTGATTTTGCCTTTAGGAGAGCTGCAGTTCCTATGCATATTATTCAAAGGGATGGCAAGGTTTATGACTGCAATTTGGCCGCTTGCTATGCTTTGGGTTATACAGAAGAGGAGTATAAGTCACTTAGTATTTTGGAGATCAATAGGGGGATTTCTTTAGAAACATTTACTACTTTATGGGATAGAATTGCTGTTAACACTGAAATGGCTTTTAATTACAGACTTTGGAAAAAGAACAATAAATATGTTGATGTAGAAATTAGAAGTAATAAAATTATTTATGGTGACATAGAGTTATTGTGTTCGTCGTTTATTGATATTACTGAAAAGAAAAAGCTAGAGGAATCCTTAAAATTAGTTGACTTTGCATTTAGAAGTGCCTCCGTTCCGATGCACTTTATTAAAGAAGATGGGCAGGTATTTGATTGCAATCATGCCGCCTGTCATTTGTTGGGATATACGGAAGAAGAGTATAAATCATTAACAATCTTTGACATTAATCCTTTATCTGCGCCAGCAATATTTCCAAAAATTTGGGAGAGCTTGAATACTGAGTCAGATAAAGTTATCTACTTATGTATATTAAAGAAAAATGGAGAGACTCTTGATGTAGAAGTACGAACTAATAAGATTAAATATGGAGAATTAGAGTTGATGTGTTCTTCATTTGTAGATATTACTGATAAGAAAAGGACAGAGGAAAGGCTAAAGATGGTAGATTATGCGTTTAGAAATGCATCAATTTCTATGCAATTCTTAAGGAAGGATGGGTCTCTTTATGATTTTAATAATAGGGCATTTGAAATTCTTGGCTACAATAAAGAAGAATATCAAACTATTAGTCTATTTGATTTTACACTAAGACACACTCCTGAAAGCTGGAAAATTAGGTGGGAGGAATTGAAAAATGGCAACAATGAAACATTTGTTGCAAAAATCAAAAGGAAGGATAATTCTATGATTGATGTGGAGATGCGTACTATCATCATCAATTATGAAAATGAAGAGCTAGCTTTTGCTTGTACAATTGATATTACTGATAAGAAAAGAACA
>CANCKV010000231.1 GCA_947378615.1 Chitinophagaceae bacterium
GTCTTGTTCAAAAATGTTCGTCCTGATGCTGAAGAAGCAAGGGCTTTCATGTGGATTCCTGAAAACTGTAAGAAAGTAAAGGGGTATATATTGGCACAGAATAATATGGAAGAATTATCAATTCTAGAAAATGTAAACTTTAGGAAACAATTGACCAAATTAGGATTTGCCGAAATATGGGTCACTCCACCTTTTGACCATCTTTTTAGATTTAATGAAGGTGCAGGAGAAACTTTTAATAACATTATTACTAGCCTTGCAAATAATTCTGGATATGAAGAATTAAAATTTGCCCCTGTTGTACCTATTGGACATTCTGCTGCAGCAAGTTGGCCATACTACTTTGCTGTTTGGCAACCTGAACGTACATTATGTGCTATTTCTGTTAGTGGGCAGTGGCCTTATTTTAGAGATCCAAAATTTGCCCCTGATATTTGGGAAGACAAAACACTAGATTTTATTCCTTGTCTTGAAACAATGGGTGAGTATGAAACTGCAAATACTTGGAGTATAGAGGGTTTGAAAGAAAGAAATGAACATAAATATTTAGCCTTGAGTATGTTAGCTTGTCCTGCCGAGGGGCATTTTGCAAGTTCTGATAAAAAAGCAGAATACATTGCCTTGTATATAAAAAAAGCTGTCCAATATCGTTTAAGTAATAGGACAGATGCAAAAGGTTATCCTGATTTGAATATAATAGATCCACACACTACTGGATGGTTATCAGAAAAATGGAGATTGAATCAACAACCAACAGCTATCGCTGCACCTATAAATAAATATAAAGGTGACAAAAATGAAGCATTTTGGTATTTTGATGAGGAAATTGTAAAAGCTACAGAAACCTATCAGGCAAGTTATAGAAACAAAAAAGCGGAATTGGTTGGATATTTACAAGGTGGGGAATTAGTAAAACAACAAAATACTCATTTGCAAGTAAAACTGAGGTTTAATCCAGAAAGTGATGGAATAAGTTTTAAATTGAAAGGTTGCTTTTTGGATACGGTTCCTGCAATAAGTACTCGGCTTACTGAATGGACTAAAATTCCAGTTGATAGCCCTATCGGTCATGCAAAAGGGAATATTCCTGTTAATATAGAAAGGATTACAGGGCCTTTTAAGAAAATAAATGATAGTATTTTTCAGCTCAGTTTGGATAAGTCAATTAAAAGAAATTCAAAAAACTATAGTCTGATATTCGCTTCAACTCATATTGGAGACGAAAATTATAAACCTGCATTACAACAAGCTGAAATGAATATTCCTGTTTACAATAATGTTGGCATTGAACAGACAATCACATTTAATTCAGTTGATAGAGTTAATACAACTGTAAAATCTATTGATTTGAAGGCAAACTCTTCTGCAGGTTTACCTGTATCTTATTATATTTTAGAGGGACCCGCAGAAATTCAAGATAACAAAATAGTTTTTACCCCAATTCCCCCTCAAAGTAAGTTTCCAATTAGAGTGACTGTTGTTGCATGGCAATATGGAAAAAGTATCGAGCCAAAAGTGAAAACGGCTGCTTCAGTTTCTCAGACCTTTTATATTGAAAACTAGTTGATATGGGGTATTATTGTTGAGATGTCTTGATTTATGATAAAAATGTAATCTTTGTTAATATAAATTCAGATTATATAAAGGAATTTTTTCTGTTGAAAAGTTACTCATTCCTATGAGAATATCATTGCCATATAGTGATATTTAAACTAGATTACTCATTATACTTGTTTTAAATTTTATTTTCTCGGATAAACCTAAATTCAAAGCAATAACTGAATCCTTTTTGATTGATGACATGATTTTTCTTTATTCATCAAACGTTTTATTTCTGAATTTATTGCCTCAACTTAATGACATTGCCCTTCAGGGAACTGGGCAGAGATACAAATACCAATATCTTTAAAATAATTTCCATTGCTAATAGTACCTTGAAGAAATCTTTACGTCTTATTAATCGTCGTCGGGGCTGCCAAATAAATAAATTTTAATTAAAACAATATGAGTAAAAGAGTCTCCTTCCTTTTGGTTTTCGCAATCCTCCACTTCAGTGTAATTGCACAACTAAAAGTAGCATCAGTAATTGGCGATAACATGGTCTTGCAACAGAATAGCAAGATAAAGATTTGGGGTAAATCCACAGCAGGGCATACCATAAAAGTGTCTGCTTCATGGTCGGCAGATGCAAATGCAAATGCTGTTGCCAATCAATATGGTGATTGGTTAGTAACGCTTCCAACAATTGCAGCAGGTGGACCCTATCAAATCACTATTTCTGATGCAAAGGAAAAAATGAAACTGAATAACCTCTTACTCGGAGAAGTGTGGTTATGTTCAGGTCAATCAAATATGGAAATGGTCATTGCGGGTATGTTTGGCGGCGTAATAAAGGATGCAGATGAAATAATTAACGATGCCGATAACAATAATATCCGTGTATTTACGGTGACCAGAAATTCAGTACCAACTCTACAGGATACATGTTCGGGCAGTTGGAAGATTGCAAATTCCGAAAACGTTGGCAACTTTAGTGCGGTGGCTTATCTATATGCCAAGCAATTAGAACATAAACTGAATGTGCCAATCGGTATCATCAGTACGAGTTTTGGTGGTTCTAAGATAGAGGCATGGATGAGTAAGGAAAAACTTGCCAATTATCCTGAACCATTAAAGGAGGCATCACAACCAAAAACTGCCATACAAAACAAGGCGTCTCAACTATTTAATGGCATGATAAATCCTGTTTTGAATTATACAATTAAGGGTGCTATATGGTATCAAGGGGAGAGTAATATTGTGAATTATAAGGATTATCCCGATTTGATGGTGGGTTTAGTCAGTGATTGGAGAAGTCGGTTTGGTGTCGGTGATTTTCCATTCTATTTCGTAGAAATTGCCCCTTATTGGTACAATAATTCCAGTGCTTTTGGTGCAGCATTGCAAAGAGGTCAGCAACAGAAGGCAGCATTATTGATTCCTAATTCTGGCATTGTTTCTACTGTTGATATTGGCGAAGAAAAATGTATTCATCCTGCTGATAAGGCAACGGTTGCCAAGCGTTTAGCTTATTTGGCATTATCAGAAACTTATCAAAAGAAAGGGTATAATGTAAAATCGCCTACCTATAACTCAGTTGCTTTCAAGGATTCAGTGGCTACTGTCACTTTGGATAATGCGGTTAGTGGAATGACGAGTTTTGGAAAGGTAGTGGACGGTTTTGAAGTGGCAGGTGCCGACAGTATTTACCACAAAGCAACAGCCACTATTAATAGAAAGTTACAGATTGAAGTTGTTTCATCACAAGTGAAGAATCCTGTTGCAGTAAGATATGCATTCAGAAACTACTTCGAAACAAGAGGATGGTTCTACAATGCTGCAAATCTGCCTTTACCACCCTTTAGAACAGATAATTGGGAAGTTAAGTAAGAGCTAAACACATAGTTTTAATAGGTAACACTAAGTGTCAAATGTTTTATTTCAACACAAAGACACAAAGACGCAAAGATGCACAAAGAAAAAAGAGAAAGAAAAGAACTTAAGTTTGACTTAGAGCCTTTGAGGCTTCCTGTCTTTGTGTTGGAAAAATAAAAAAAGAATACAATTTATTTTCATCAGAACTTTAAAATGAAGATTAATCTTGCATATCTACATATTAAATCGACTTTTTGAAATGAAATTATATCGTCTTTTTTTTAGAATATATTGAGTGTCGGAGTCACGGAATAAGAAACAGTCAACAATTTTTTAATTAGTAAATTTTAATAGTGAAAGAGAAATATTTGAATCGTTTATTGCTTTTGATTATCATTTTATCATCGTCTTCCCAATTGATATTCGGACAGAACTCGGCAATTTTTTCCATGAATCAAGTACCTCATGAAGAGTCTATGACAGAAGTAGAAAACCGAGAGGCAAGACTATTTAATCATGAATCCCAATTTTTCAAGTCACTCGAAGAGGCGATTTCTACTAAGACTTTGGATGTATGGGTTACTAAGTTTCTACCAATATTAGACACAAGGACTGATGCGGTTGTTTATTCAAATTTTTATTATGGCGAAGAGTTGTACCACCTTGCACAACTTTGTCAATTGTATAAATATCCTGATTTGAAACCAGTTTTAATTCCCAAATTGAAGTCTTCTGTTTTGTTTTCTCTCCAAACTTTTAAAGCAGAAAGTGCTGCTGATAAAAAGGCTGGATTCTCTGGATTCCCCAGAGATTTGAATACGGTTCATGCCGCAAATAGTATCTTATATGCTGCAATTGGATTGCAACTTTTGGATGCCTATCAAGGGGAAGAAAAGGACTCAACTGAATCTTTTATTAATAACTACGTTGAAAATAAAGAGAGTTTCAAGGGTAATTATCTTACAACCGGGTATAACAAAGAAGTATTTCTGATGGAAATTGCCTCTAATGTCTTGCTTTTATACAAGGAGGAGCCGAATAAATATGCCATTACAAAGAAGACTTTTGAATCTTTTTGGAAAGGGCTTACACAATATTCTTATGATGGCGACAACTCTCCCCATTATGATGCCTCAACAGGGATTGCTGTTTCAATTAGGATGGCACTAAATCATAATCGGCTGAATGACCTAAAAATCAGGGATGACTTCCATCGGATAATTACCCGCATGGCTACTACAGTCATGAATAATGGCGAAACCGCTAAATGGGGTAAATCAATGGGTAGTCCCACAAATAATAATGCCGAATTGATTAACGATGGTTCTGAAGGACTTTCTTGGACTTTGAAAATGGGTTATCTATTATTTCAGGAACCCTATCTTTTATATGTTGCAAGGAAATATGAAGACCTGCGGTTGAATGGGAATATAAAATCTTGGCATACAAACCGAACACAGATTTTTCCGAAGGGCATTAACTTTTCATCTGTAAAAAGAGTGGTTCCTCCAATTGGCAGGCCGTTAAGTTTAGTGACCAATCGTTTGACCTCCATTAATTCCTATCATGGATTACTGCTTGGCAGAGGGGATAAAAATGTTCATTTGGTACAGGACAAAATGATACTTTCTACAGGACATCATCCTCTTTCCCCTTATTTTTTGATGGATTTAAGTTACACACAACATAAGGCTGCCCCCGACCATCGAATTGGCATCGACAATCTACAATTCAATGGTACTCACACCTGTACTTACACTGGCCGACCAGGTAATGCCAACCAAATAAACCGCCCTTTCGTATGTCCAAAAAACTATCCCTTTCCAATTGTTGATGCGAAGGCAGGAGAAGTTTCCTCTTCTGATGAATACAATAAAAAGATGGGATTCAACCCTGCAATTGATTACATCTTAAAAACAGACTCTGCTTTAAACCTCTCGGCAGATGTTGCCTATGGTGTGGTAGAGTATAGTAAATTTCAGTATGAAGGTGTCTCCGCAAAAAGGGAATTATTGCTGTTAAATAATGGAATCATGTTGGTCTTAGATAAGATAAAAACAGGGGAATCATTTAAGGGAGAGTACAATGCAGGTGTTATTTATCAAGTTTGGCCTACTATTCAATCTAAAGATGTCAATAATAGATGGGTACTGCAAGGAAAACACTTACCTACTTTAGTGGATGGAGAAAACGCCTCAAAAGGATTTAGCACTCTTTTCTATTTCCCACAGGTAGGTCAAAAAACAATGACAAGTGTTGTTACCGACCCTCACCACCCCGATAAAAATCTATGCAAACAATTTTCTGCGAGTAAGGCAATCAAACAGAATGACTCGCTTACCATCCTTTCAATGATTATTCCTATTCAAAATGATGCTGCTGTTGAAGGTTTTGTAAGCTCAATTTTAACGAGTGAAAATAAAGGTAACTTTCGTGTGCTTGTACCGAGTACTGATAAGAAAAGTATTTATGTAAACTTTCGGAATGCTCAATTACCCCAAGTTGAAATAGATATTCC
>CANCKV010000232.1 GCA_947378615.1 Chitinophagaceae bacterium
TAAACTTATTATCTATAACTATCTACGACAAAGTAGCACTTTAAATTTTTCATACATTTCATTTTTCACAATGAGCATAGCAATTAAGGCAGATAACATCAGCAAAGCTTATCAATTAGGTGAGTTTAGTACGGGTACAATTTCTCGTGATATTGAAAGGTGGTGGGCATTGTTTAGAGGGAAAGAGGATCCTTATCTAAAAATAGGTGAAACAAATGATAGAAGTACAAAGGGTACAAGTGATATTGTTTGGAGTTTGAAGGATATCAATTTTGAAATTAATCAAGGTGATGCTGTTGGAATCATAGGTAGAAATGGTGCTGGAAAGAGCACGTTGCTAAAAATTTTGAGTAGGGTAACAACGCCGACTACGGGAAATATCAAGGTAAAAGGGAGAATAGCAAGCTTATTAGAAGTAGGAACAGGTTTTCATCCTGAATTGACGGGAAGAGAAAACATATATCTAAATGGGGCTATTTTAGGAATGCGTAAGCAGGAAATTACTCGAAAATTTGATGAAATAGTCGATTTTTCTGGGGTTGAACGTTATATAGATACGCCTGTAAAAAGATATAGTAGTGGTATGTATGTACGATTGGCATTTGCTGTTGCTGCACATTTGGAAAGCGAAATACTGATTGTAGATGAGGTATTGGCAGTAGGAGATGCAGAATTCCAGAAAAAGTGTCTCGGAAAAATGGGAGATGTAAGCAAGGGAGAAGGGCGTACAATCTTATTTGTAAGTCACAATATGGCTGCTGTGACAACATTATGTAATCAATGTATCTTATTAAAGAATGGACAATTGAAGGAGAGTGGCACAACTTCTAAAATTATTGATAGTTATATCATGAGTGGAAAAAGTTTAGAGGGGGAGATTACAGAAGACGAGATAGTTTATGAACAAAAATATGAGTGGGCTAAATTCAAATCTATTAGAACAGTAGGAAAGAGGGGGATAGAAAGTAGTTTTGGTATTAACGAAGAAATTGATATAGAAATTGAATTTGAAGTATTAAAGGATGGAGAAACAATTCAAACTAGTGTACATATCTTGGATAATATGGGTACTTGTATTTTAGCCACATTCAATGGGAATTCTGCTAATACAATTAGTGACCCATTTTCTGAAAAGCCCCTTACTAAAGGGATCTATATATCAAAATGTACCATTCCTGCCTATTTTTTGAATGATGTTTCTTATTTGCTGAGTTGTTATTTGGTGCCGCGTGAATTACAAAAAATGGCAATTGCAAAAGAAGTCCTCTCATTATCAATTACAGAAACAGGGGAAATGCGATCTGAATATACAGGTCAATGGATTGGATTGATACGTCCTAAACTTAAATGGTACACTAGCAAAAAATCTTAGAATGAAGGTTGTAATTTTAGCAGGTGGTCTGGGAACTAGATTAATGGAAGAGACTGAAGCCCGACCAAAACCAATGGTAGAGATTGGTGGGAAACCAATCCTTTGGCATATCATGAAAATATATGAAGCCCATGGATTTAACGATTTTGTCATTTGTCTTGGTTATAAAGCACAATTAATCAAAGAATATTTTTTGAACTATTACCTATATAATTCAGATGTAACGATAGAATTGGAAAAGAACAAAGTTGAAGTTCATTTTTCAAATACTGAGTCTTTTAAAGTGACTTTGGTTGATACAGGATTGCTTACAAATACAGCAGGGAGAATCAAGCGTATAGAGAAGTATGTGAAAGATGAAACCTTTATGCTGACTTATGGAGATGGAGTTTCAGATGTCAATATCAAAGAGTTGGTTTCCTTTCATCGTCAGCATGGACGTCTTGCTACGCTGACTAGTATTCAAACTCCTGGCAGATTTGGAAACATTGAAATGGATGACAACGGAAATGTGATTCATTTCGTTGAGAAACCACAAGGGGATGGCATGTGGATTAATGGCGGTTTCTTTGTTTTGGAACCACAGATTTTTAATTATCTTGAAGGTAATATGGATGAAGTTCAATTTGAAAAGAAACCTTTATTGGAAATTGCAAAGAATAATCAGTTATCAGCCTATAAACATCATGGTTTCTGGAAGCCTATGGATGCCTTGAGAGATCGGATAGAACTTGAGCAATTATGGAATACTAATAAAGCGAAATGGAAGATTTGGTAATTTAAACGACAATGATGACTGAAAAAAGAAATTTTGGGTTAGATATAATTCGATGTACTGCTGTGATGTTAGTTTTGTTAGCACATACTTTACAGATTGTTTCTTCAAAGCCATTGATTGGTAAGTTTAGGATATTTGCAGCTGTTTGGGGAGTTGAACTATTTTTTGCCCTAAGTGGCTTTTTAATAGGAACAATTCTGATAAAATCTTTTACAGAATTTGAAACTAGTTTTGAAACCTGCAAAAAATTTTGGATTCGTCGATGGTTTCGGACGTTACCTAATTATTTTTTAATGCTAATTGTTTATTTACTTTTTCCAATTATAACTGGTTCAACAGATTTTCCTATAACTTTATCTGAATTTCTAAAGCATATTTTTTTTATTCAAAGATTAAAACCTATTAACTTCCATTATTATTTTTATAGCGTATCATGGAGTTTATGTATAGAAGAGTGTTTTTATTTAATTTTCCCTATCCTAATAATTTTATTTTATAATATTACAAAAAATGTGAAACAAAGCGTATTTAATAGTATAATTTTTATTTCAATATTTTGTTTAGTTGAAAGATGTATTGGGAGCAACTATTTTAATTGGCTTTGGGACGAGGGATTTCGAAAAACTATGACCCTGAGACTTGATTCTATTGGTTTTGGAGTTTTAGCAGCTTACACAAAGGTTTATTATATATCTTTTTGGCGTAATAAAAGGCTTTTGCTATTTATAGGTATTATTTCTCAACTCTTTTTGATATACTTTTTTAATCATCTTTTTCTTAATAAATATTATATTCCATCTGATACCCAAATAGCAAACGTTGGAAATTTTATGAATATCTGGTTTTTTACATTCAATAGCTTGTCTTTAATATGTTTCATTCCGTATATTAGTGATATTGATTTGAAAAATAAATTCATTACTATTATCAGTATAATTTCATATTCAGTTTATTTAACTCATCCCTTAGTACTAATGGTAAATCACAGGGTTGAATGGGCACACAAATACATAGAGTTTTCTTGTTTATATATTGTAATTTTTGTCATATCGTATTTGCAATATAATTTTTTTGAAAAAAGATTTACAAATATGAGAAATAGGTTTACAAATTCTCATAACTCAATTACAAAACTCAATTATAAATAATTATCAAATTTGTACAGTAGCAAAAAAATTTTTATAACTGGTCATACAGGCTTTAAAGGTTCATGGTTAACTTATGCTCTTTATAAGGAGGGTGCAATTATTAAAGGATATTCATTAGCACCTGAAACCAATCCCTCTCTTTATAGTCTTATTGAAGGGGTATTAGATATTGAATCTGTTATTGATGATATTAACGATTCCTCAAAGTTAGAAAATGAAATAGTAGATTTTCAGCCCGATTTCATCTTTCATCTCGCAGCTCAACCGTTAGTAAGAAAATCATATCAAGAGCCTTTAAACACATTCTCAACAAATGTTATAGGTACTGCCAATATTTTAAACGCACTTCGAAAACTTGAGAAACCTTGTTCAATCATTCTCATTACAACAGATAAAGTGTATGAAAACAAGGAATGGCATTATCCCTACAGGGAGACTGATCGGCTTGGTGGGTATGATCCATATAGTGCAAGTAAGGCGTGTTCTGAACTTGTAATCAATAGCTATATTCAATCATTTTTCAACCCATCCAAATTTGATTTGCACAAGAAAAGTATTGTAAGTGTAAGAGCCGGCAATGTAATAGGTGGTGGGGATTGGTCTGCAGATCGGTTGATACCAGATATTGCGAAGTCAATCAATGAAAATCGAGCCATCATCATACGAAACCCCAATTCGATAAGACCATGGCAACATGTACTTGAACCTATATTTGGTTATCTTCAATTAGGAATTTTACTTTCTAATAATCCGATTAAGTACGGTGGTTCTTGGAATTTTGGTCCAGCTAATTCAGATAATTTGCCAGTGATTAACATAGCAAAACAAGCAATTAAGATTTGGGGGAAGGGTTCAATAGATTTTCAAATCAATTCTAATGCACCTCACGAAGCAGGCCTATTGAAGTTGGATATTAGTAAAGCGATTAATGAAATGAAATGGCAGCCTAAAATGAATACTTCGATGGCGATTCAGCGCGCAATTTCATGGTACAAATCTTTTTATGAAGGAACGTTTTCAGCCGTTGAATTGCTCGAAGCTGATATTAATTATTATAAATCTTTAATATAAAATTATGGAGAATTTATTTACAAATTTGCACGATAAGGTTTTAAGAGATAGTTTGATACCTATATTTAAGAACAAGATTACAAGAACTATTGTACCTGGAAAAGATTATATTCCAGTTACTGGAAAGATAATTGATGAAACAGATATATTGATGGGTATTGAAGCTACTATGGACGCATGGCTAACAGCTGGTCGTTTCAGTACTTTATTTGAACGGGAGTTTGCACATTATATGGGAAGTCGTTTTTCTTTTTTAGTTAACTCTGGTTCCTCTGCCAATTTATTGGCTTTTTATACACTTACTTCACCAAAATTAGGCGAGAGGGCAATCAAGCCCTTGGATGAGATTATTACTGTAGCAGCAGGATTTCCAACGACCATTAATCCTATAATACAATTTGGTTGTATTCCTGTTTTTGTCGATGTTGAAATTCCCAGCTATAATATTAAAGTGGAAGATATAGAGAAAGCAATTTCTCCTAAGTCAAAGGCAATCATGATTGCTCACGCTTTGGGTAATCCTTTTAACATTGATGCAGTAATGACAATCGCCAAGAAATATAACTTGTGGGTGATAGAGGATGATTGTGATAGTTTGGGAGCTACCTTTAACGGGAAAAAAACTGGAACTTTTGGAGACCTTGCTACTGTATCATTTTATCCTGCCCATCATATTACGATGGGTGAGGGTGGAGCGGTATTGGTAAACAATGCCTCACTTAAAAAAATTGTTGAAAGTTTTAGAGATTGGGGAAGGGATTGTTGGTGTTCGCCTGGTTGCGATAATACCTGTGGCAAAAGATATGATTGGCAGTTGGGAGGATTACCTGATGGGTATGATCATAAATATACATACTCACATATTGGATTCAATTTAAAAGTAACAGATATGCAAGCAGCTATAGGTTTAAGCCAATTGTCAAAGGCAAATTCTTTCATTGAAAAGAGAAGAGAAAATCATTTAAAATTAACTGAAAGATTTAAAGAATTGGAAGAGTATTTTATTCTTCCAAAAGCTACAGAAAATAGTAAACCAAGTTGGTTTGGTTTTATGCTGACTGTAAGGGATGGAAAAGGTATTGATAGAAACAGATTAGTTGAGTATTTGGAAAACAATAAAATTGGAACGCGTCTATTTTTTGGTGGAAATGTTTTGAGGCAACCTGCGTATGCCAATGTAAATTATAGAAAGATTGGTGAATTACCTAATTCAGATATTATTATGAATCAATCTTTTTGGTTAGGTGTTTGGCCAGGACTTAATGATGATCACTATGACTATATTTTGGATAAGATCAAATCCTATATTAATCTAGTATAAAAACTATCTTGAAAGATACAATCTTTATTACTGGTATTACTGGTTTTCTAGGTTCTCAAATAGGAAAATATTTGTGTGTAGAAGGATATAAAGTAATAGCTACGAAGCGTACTGAATCTAGTCTGAAAAATTGCACAGAGTATATTCAAAATATAAAATGGGTTAATATTGATGAGGTAAATTGGGAATTAGAAATCATAAATTTAAAACCTCAAATAATTATTCATGCTGCATGGAT
>CANCKV010000233.1 GCA_947378615.1 Chitinophagaceae bacterium
GCACATGAGGGCTTTTAATGATGGAGACACTATTACTGTTGAACCATGGAGAGCGCAAGCTTTTCCTGTTTTAAAAGATTTAATCGTTGACAGAACTGCCCTTGACCGTATCGTTCAAGCAGGTGGATATGTTAGCGTTAATACAGGTAATGCTGTTGATGGTAATTCACTTCCAATCAATAAAAATGATGCAGATGCATCATTTGCTGCTGCAATGTGTATTGGTTGTGGTGCATGTGTGGCTGCTTGTAAAAACAGTAGTGCCATGTTATTTTTGAGTGCAAAGGTTTCTCATTTGGCATTGTTACCTCAAGGTGCGCCTGAGCGTCAAAGTAGGGTAGTGAACATGGTTGCTCAGATGGATAAGGAAGGTTTTGGTGCATGTACTAATACAGGTGCTTGCGAAGCTACTTGTCCTAAAGAGATTTCATTGTCGAATATCGCACGCTTAAATCTTGAATATTTATCTGCTAGCTTAACTGCGGCTGAATAATAATTAATGATAATGATACAAAAGGGTTACTCTCAAAACGGGAGTAACCCTTTTTTTAATTAACCGATATACAAGAAATACTTAAAATGTTTTGATTTTAGTAATATGATGTAACTAAATCTTCTTTCTAATTATTGAAACGTTAGGTTTGCACAAATAAAAAATTATGAAAAAACTATTTATTGCAATTGCTACTTTCTTAGCATTTAGTGCTGATGCGCAAACGGTTACTTTGCCACAGCCTAGCCCAACCCAAACGGTGAAACAGAACTTTGGTTTAGGTTCTATTGAATTAAGTTATAGTCGTCCTTCGCTAAAGACTCGTTCTGCATTTAAAGAGAACAGTGAATTAGCACCCATTGATAAAGTTTGGAGAACAGGGGCAAATGGTGCAACTACCTTGAACTTTAGTGATGATGTAACCATCAACAATGTAGCTGTAAAGGCAGGTAAATATGGTTTGTTGACCATACCCGGCAAAAAGGCCTTCACCATTATCATCACAAAGGATTTAACTGTAAATCAACCATCTCTTTATAACCAAGCAAATGATGTAGTTCGTATTACTGCACCAATTGTAAAGTTGAGTGATAAAGTGGAGTTGTTTACCATCGAATTTGCAAACATTACTTACGAAACACTTGATTTACAATTGAAATGGGGTACTACGGAAGTTGTTTTGCCAATTAGCACAAATATTAAAGACAGAATCAAGGTTGATATAGATAAAAGTGCTTCAGGTGATAAACCAGCTTATAATACAATTGCTACCTATTATTTTGAAATAGCCAAGGATAATGCAAAGGCATTGGAATTTGTTACAAAAGGAATTCAAGCAGGAAAGGCTTCGTTTAGTAGTTATTTATTGAAGGCTAAGATTGAAAAGGCATTAGGAGATAAAGCAAGTGCAAAAGCGAGTGCTAATAAAGCGATTGAATTAGCAAATACTGCAAAGAATGACGATTATGTAAGGGCAGCAAAAGAGTTTATCAGTAAATTATAATTATTTTACCACAACGGACACAGGGTTTTAACAAAGAACACAAGGATTTAAATAAGTTTATATTCATAACATGTATTCTATAATCTTGTGTTCTTTATTTTCCCTTGTTTACTTTGTGTTAAAACATACTTACCAATAACTACAAAGCGTTTTTACTACTATATCCCGTTATTTTTGCGGCATGAATAAATGGTTTCTTCTTTTATTAATACTTGTCTTTTCTCAATGCAAGAATGCCACAAACAATACTGATAAAGATGTTAAAGCCAATGCTGCAAAAGAATTAGTAAATCAATTGGGCGAACAAGTAGCTAAGAAACCTGATAGTGTAGGACTTCGTTTCAAGTATGTTTCCGCTTTAGATAGCATTGGAGATTATAAAAAAGCCCTTTCCCAAATAGATTCATTGATAGTATTTGACAAAGGCAATTATGGGTTGTGGTTCAAAAAGGCTCAGATTTGTGAACATGCAGGGGATACTTCTGCTGCAATCACTTATTATACTACGGCTTCAACAATTTATCCTGCACCAACTGCCTTATTAGCATTAGCAAATTTATATGCCGAAACAAAAAATGTTAAGGCGCTAAACACTTGTCAGCAAATTGATGAAATGCGTTTAGGTAATGAGTACGATGCTTATACGGCATTTTTTGCAGGCGTATTCTTCTCAAGAACAGGAAATAAGGAAAAGGCACTTCTATTTTTTGATAAGAGTATTGCTAATAACTATACTTTCATGGATGCCTATCTCGAAAAAGGATATGTATATTATGATTTAAAGAAGTTTACTAATGCGCTTGATGTCTTTAAGACGGCTGCAGAAGTAAGCAATCGGTTTGCAGATGCCTACTATTGGCAAGGTAAATGTTTGGAGGCACTCAATAAAAAGTCGGATGCCATCAACAAATATCAACAGGCACTTGCCCTCAATAATACTTTACAAGAAGCAGACGTGGCTTTAAAACGATTACAATAGTTGTTAGTGGTTAGTTATTAGTTGTAAGTTAACACACTAATCACTAATCATTAACCACTAACAACTTACAACTAGTATGGCAATAATTGCACCTTCTTTATTAGCATCAAATTTTCTACGCTTGGCAGATGAATGTGTCATGATTAATAGCAGTGAAGCTGAGTGGTTTCATCTCGACGTCATGGATGGTCGTTTTGTGCCAAATATCAGCTTTGGTCTTCCAGTGATTGAACAGATAAGGACAGCAACCAATAAGGTCCTAGATGTTCACTTGATGATTGAAGAACCCGAAAAATATACAGAGGCTTTTGCGAAGGCGGGGGCTAATATTCTTTCAGTACATATTGAAACTTGTAGAAATTTGCATCGGAATATTCAGCAAATACATGATTTAGGTATGAAGGCGGGGGTGGCTGTCAATCCACACACTCCTATTCATCTGCTTATTGATATCATTGAAGATGTTGATTTAGTAAATCTGATGAGTGTGAATCCCGGTTTCGGAGGACAAGCTTTTATTCCCTATACACTTAAAAAGATAGCAGAACTAAGGAAATTGATTAATGAGAGAAATCCGAAGGTAGAGATTGAAATAGATGGAGGAGTCAATCTTAATAATGCGTCATCAATCATAGCTGCAGGTGCCACAGTTTTGGTGGCAGGTAATACCGTCTTCAAATCAAAGAACCCTATTGAAACAATTGCACAATTAAAGAGATTATAAAGGATAGAATAGCAAATCCCTCAAATAAAAAGGGTGAAAGAATTAAGTCTTTCACCCTTTTTTGTATTCAGAAATATCAATTGATGGGTTTACATCTTTCTTCTTACTCTTTGAAATACAGACATCCAAAAGCCAAATACCGTAACGAGGACTCCTATCCATAAAACAATAATCATTGGAAATTCATAAACCTTCAAAGTGATGAGGTCTGTAATAGCAGAACTTTCTTTTACCCCCATTTCTAATTTCCCTGTTTGTTGGTCAACTACTTTATTAAATTGTAAAATCAAATTCTGAGAAATGACACTATCAGGTAGATTACGCAATTCAGCCCCCTTAACTGCAATTCCAGGATTAGCCTTGTATCTTCTGCCATCCTTTGCAATGACTTCCATATCCATGAATAGGGCATTCTCTCCTTCATGAATCTTAGCTTTTTGATTGACAGGATTAACATCAACTTTATGCAATATCATTAATCCGCTACTATAAAACAGGGTATCACCAACCTTCAATTCCCTCGGTACAAATCGGGCAGTGTCAGCAGCATTATTTTCTTTATAGGAAGAGATATAGATGAAAATGTCCTTATACCAATAATGTTTGCTTGCGGGATTCGCAGCAAAGCCCTCCATTCCTTTATTGTTTTTAATTAAGTCGGGAAATAATGTAAAGTGTTCATCAGAGGTTTTAGATTTGAAGTTAACCTCAAAAAAGCGTTTCCTTTCTTTTGTATTAAAAGTATCTTTAGCATAAGTAACCATATACTTACCCATATCTGTTGAAATCCCCTTAAAGAGTGTAATGTTTTCTGTAGGGTCTTCTCTTTTATCTTTTTGAAACAAGGCAATTCCTGTTGTATTCCAACTTAATACTAGCTTTTTACTAGAAGAAAGTAATATCCCAACTAATACCAACCCAAATCCTACGTGTGCAACAGAGGATCCTGCCGCTTTTATCTTCCCATTTAATCCAGAGAAAATGTATCCTGTATTTGCAATGACCGCATAAACAGCACCAAAAATAGCCACATGAATTGCTCCTAAAAATCCTGCCCCTTTCTTATCATAGGTAATTGCTCCGAAAACACTTATTAGCACACTTACTATAAGCGCTATTGCAGTAGGCAACCATATCTTCTTACTGAACAATCCTCTAGGTGTATCCTTGTATTTAAGGTATTGAGTAACGGCAGTTAGCAACCCAATAATGATACACACAAATACCTGTATTTGGTTATACGCAAACTCAGGATCTTCTGAAGGGGCAACTTGTTGACCAAACACTTTATTATAGACAGGAACCGATGTTTTTGCAATAATTAATACTGCTGACAGAAAAAGGACTAACGAACCAATAAACATCCAAAATTCACGACTATAGGTACTTTCCTCTTTTACAATTGTAGGGATTCTTTTATAATTAAATCCATAGAAAAGGAGTGCAGGGATTACAAAAACGAGTAGAAATACCAACAACTGTGTATTCATTCCTAAGTCGGTAAAGGCATGAACGGAGGTATCTCCTAAGATTCCACTACGGGTAAGAAAAGTAGAATAGACAACCAACAAGAATCCAAGTATATAGAATAAATAAGTAGTCCTCAGGCTATAACCTGTGCTTTTATAAACCAAATTAGTATGAAGTCCTGCAACAACGATTAGCCATGGAACAAGGGACGCATTTTCCACCGGATCCCAAGCCCAATAACCTCCAAAGCTCAAACTTTCGTATGCCCAAGCAGCACCCATCATAATGCCTAACCCAAGAATTCCACCACTAAAAGCTGCCCAAGGAATTGCTTGCTTAGTCCATTCATGTTTCTTATTGATTAATCCAGTGATAGCAAAAGCAAATGGAACAACAGTACTTGCAAAACCAAGAAAGAGGATAGGGGGATGAATCACCATCCAATAATTTTGTAATAAGGTATTTAATCCCTGACCATCCTTGATTAGGGTCAAATAGTCACTTCTTAATCCTCCGTTTGTAGGGTCTTGAAAGATAGGGGCATTGTCCAAGATGCCTTCATTACGTAATAGTGAAAAAGGACTGCTACCCAATTTGGCTCCCCAAAAATAGAAGCCTACAATCATACTTGCTAAACAGAATTGTGCGAAACTGATGACAAACAAAGTACCCGCCTCCCATTCTTTTGCCTTCCAAATCAATATCCATCCAAGAACACAATTCCAAAAACTCCAAAGCATGAAACTTCCTTCCTGTCCTTCCCAAAAACAACTCAACAAGTACTCTACTTGCAAACCTTTGTCGCTATGTTCCCACGCATATTTGTATTCAAAAAGATGATTTGAAATGATATAATAGAGTGTACAAAAAACAATCAGTACAGAGACAGTCTCCACTAAAAAGCATACCCTCGCAAAGCGCAGCCAACTCTGTTTCAGTTGAATATTAGCTATACTATCTCCTTTTATATGATTTGACCAAAAGAAAGAAATCGTTGCAAGAAGGGAAACTACGAAAGATAGAACGTTAAAGAAATGCCCAATTTGACCAGGAAATAAATGTTCTGCTGTATAATGCATGTAGCGCTTTTAAAGTATAATTTGAATAAGCCTCTAAGTAGTAGGTGGTAAGTATTAAGTTGTAAGTATTAAGTCATATACTCTAAAATATTTCCTTCAACTAATCAGGAACAAGATTTAAATCAAAATGTTGTTCTATTTATTACTATTTGCTTTTGATGCTAGGCTATCAGCACTTGT
>CANCKV010000234.1 GCA_947378615.1 Chitinophagaceae bacterium
CGATTAAATCATAGAAAAACATAGGCAATGGACTGCTATTGAATAGTTGTCGGTACCTAGCCTCAGATTCAATCAATTTACTTTCTATTAGCTTTGTTTCTGTAACATCAATTGCAGTCGTGAAGATGCCAAAGATTTCACCATTGTCATCAAATGCAGGTTTATAGGTATGAAGGAACGTTTTAACCGTGCCATCTAAGTAATTTACTGTATGATATTTGCTCTCTTTTTCCCCATTTAGAACTCTTATATATAACTCTTTTAGCAGCGTTTTCTTTTCCTTGTTTTGGTATTCAATAACAATGTCACCTTTTTTAATTTCAATGCCTAATTCGGCTTTTATGTGATTAACAAATTGGCTATTGAAGGTGATTATCCGAAATTCCTTATCAATCAATACAAATGCTTCATCAGTATTGTCTAAAAGGAGTTTCATTTCTAATTCAGCCTTTCTCTTTTCTGTTACATCCCTTGCAATTAAAAATGCCATTTGATATTCATCATCCCAAATACCTCTCCATTCCAATGAAATAATGCCCTTACTTTGACTCTTATATTGGTTTTCATGAACAATTCTTTTGACATTTTTTAATTCGTGGAGTGCGTTTAATGTATCCATCCTTTCCTCTTCAAGATGAATAATGTCAATAAAATTTTTACCTTCCAATTCATCAGGTGCATATCCCAATGTTTTTTTTGATGCTGCATTAACCTTTACAAATCTTCCTTCATTATCAATTGAACAAATCAGGTCAACCGAAGAATCCATGATAATTTCCAATTCCTTCTTAGCCCTTTCAACTTCGATTTGATTCAGCATATCTGCTGTAATATTCTTCGAATAGCACGCAATACCAACTACATCCTGCTTATCATTATACATAGGGTTTAAAGACATGTTTACATAACCAATTTTACCATTATGCTGATTATAAAAACTGTCTTTAATATTGAGTGATTCTCCTTTTAGGACTTGTTGGTAATAATTGATATACTTATTAAATTGAACATCTTCATAGTTGTTGGTCAAATTAATAATGTTGTCCCCATTATTAATGAGTATGCCAGTCAATTCATACATCTTTTTCCTAAACGAATTATTTGAAGTCATTAAATTCAAGTTTGTATCTAATGCCCAAATCATATCTTCGGTGCTATTCAATAAAGCCTCTAATTGAAGTTTTGCTAGTCGTATCTCTTCTGTCTTTTCTTTTTCATTGGTTACATCGATCACAGTGGAAATCATCAAATCCAAGTCTGTTAAGGGAATATTCTTTGCGTCAACATATCGCGTTTCGCCCTTATTGGTAGTAATCTCAATTCCTTGCCATTGCATTTTTTCCGCATCCCCACTATTCATGTCGGCAATTATTCTTCCTGCAATTTCATTTCTGTAGTCCGGGTCAGGATACACTTTTTCAAAGAAGGTGGGCACATCAACGAAGTCTTGTTCTTCCCATCCATATATTTCTGTGAATTTATGATTCAATATGGTGGCTTTCCCATCACCTATCCGATTGACAGAGATACCAATTGGAATATGTTGAAGAATTGTTTCGATAAATTCATTCCGTTCTCTAAGTACCTTTTCAGTTTCTCGTAGCATACCTTCCAATTGTTTGGCACTACTAATATTCTGTGTTAAACCAGTAAGTTTAATAACTTTACCATCTTTATTTTTAATCGGAACGCCTGTAGATAACACTAAAACAACTTCTCCGTTTGGGCGAATAATTCTTTTTTCAACCCGATAAGGTATTCCTTCATTAACAGATTTTTGGTAAGCAATTATTGCTTTTTCTCTGTCATCAGGATGAATAATATTAAATCCCAATTCATTAGATGGCACTACAGAGTATGGCTCAAACCCACATATTTTATAAAACTCTTCCGACCAAAATGTTTGACCCGTTTCTACATTCAAATCCCAACTACCAATCTCAGAAGGTGATTCTATGTTTTCAAGTAATGAATGTGACTTTTCTCCTTTTTTTCCTAGCTGATTTAATTTAATTTCCAACAAAGTTTTCTCTGTAACATCCACTACAGTATGAATAATCAAAGACACATTGCCTAGCTCATCCAAAACAGGGGCATTTTCGGGCTGCCAATATCTTAACTCAAATTGGTCAGTACCTCTAATTGGAATATCATATTTCTGCGTATCCATTTGATGCGATTTGCCTGTACTGATAACGGTGAGTAGCGATTGCATCAAATGTGACACGCCGTCAGCATTCAAATCTTTAGGATTATCGGGAAAAGCTTCAAAGAGTCTCTTCTCGATCAAATCAGATTCTTGTGTGTTAGTTGCATTAAGATAAGCAGTATTGACACCCTTGATGGTAAAAAAAGGGGCATCAGGAGAAAGTAAAAGGCAAGGCAATGGGATTGCTTTGAAAATAGGTGTATTAAGAATATCTAAAGACATAATTGTAATTTTTTCAACACAAAAAATTAAACGCTGATGGAATATGCAATAAGCAACAAAGCAACGACATTTTTATATAATATAGTGAAATAAAATTCTAAATTATAGACGAAAAAAAAATGACTTTACATTTATTCCCTTGCATTGGGTGCATAAAAGTTTTTCGTTTAAAGAGTTTCGTGGAGACACGAACCTCGGCAGTTTGCCTCGCGGCGTGTCCTCACGCAACGAAAAACTTTTATGCACCCCCTTGCATTTTATTAACGCTGTTTTAATTCTGTTGATTGAACGAAAAAATGCAATGTAAAAGTATTTGAGACAATAAAATAGAATTTACTGAAAATGGAGTCCCATTCATTCAATCTACTACAAACATTAACGGGTTTAGGCTTTAAAGTGCTCGTTTGGTTAAATTAAAATTCATTTGATGAATGACAAATAAAGTGTGTAAATAAGTTTTTCGCTTTAATCGCTAAGTTGCTATCCCTATAAAGGTTTGAAACCCTTACTAAGATTAACACTTTTTGCAACCAAAGGAAAAAAGGAAGAGGAAAAGTGGAAGGGCAAGAATAATTACCAACTTTGAAGCGCAAATAATCCCCTGTACTTACTAAACATTTATAAGGAATGCTGAATAAATAAATTGAGCAATTATAAAATCTTTTCACTAAGTACCCCTCAATTCTACGAAGTAGAATTTATAGTGTGTCAGGTATGGTTATAATCTATAGAGATTTGGCAACTTTCAAAAAGTTACCAAATCGGGGTCTCCCAGATGGCATTCCCATTTATCTCTATTGCGCAGATGGGACATTGGTAATGACTTAAATTATTTATCCTGATAACAATCATATTTCCACCTAACAAAACTCATATTCCAATAATAAACAAATCTACATCTTTGCAATGTCAATGAAAAAGAGGCTACGTTAAGCCAAATTCACATTAATTTCACCTTCACTAAAAGTTCACGCATAGCATTTTATTGGTTCTGTTCAATTGGATTTGAATAGTTGTTTGTATTCACAAAAGAAATGAGGTTGAATTTAATCAATTTCAGATTGATTAAATTTTAAATCAGCTTATTTCAAAGTGATTCAACTCAATTTGACTTCTTAATCAGGATATTCAGATTATTTTTCAGGTGATTATGAACCCCGCTAAGGTTATTTGAATGTTCGCCAAGGTTATTTAATCATCAAATGGCCTGAAAATGCTTTCAAATCAGGTGAAAATGAAACAGAATAAGTTTGGCGATGATATTTTAACCTGATTTGGGAATCAAATAAGCTTAAAATGCTTTCAAATGAGGTTAAAATGGAACAACATTTTTCAGGATGAGTGTAGCACAAAGTTATTACAAGCATAAAAAATATTTTTTTCATAACAGTTCCTTCATAGGAATTGACAATATTTCAGCACATGTTAACATTCGTAGAAGGTTCAGATGGTAAATTCAGAATTCAAATTGGCAGATTTGATGACAATTATCCCAAGTACAAGGATGTTTTTAATATTCCTGTACTTAAAATTTCACAATTATCTACAGGAAGAAAGATGTTGGATTTTTATTCAACTAGAAATGACCTCATTCAGGTATTTGCTATTGGAAGTACAGGGTATAAAAATGAAATCCGCCACGGAAATGGGTCCTTGGTATTAGGAGCAATTCCTGACATTAATCCATTGCCTACTGTATTGCCTACCCTTTGCATCCCAAATATAGAAGGTTTGTTTAGGGAAATAATTGGGTTACTTGCTACATCAGGGAAATTAACAGATAGTATTGCTCAGGACTTAGGTATCCTACATTCATTGACTTTTGAAGATATTGAAGAAGGACAACCGAATTTGACCGTTAAATTAGTAGGGGGTGGCTATCCTATTTTGCATTGTGATATGCTTTTTTTTGATGGCTATGAAATTTGGAAAGATGAAGGAACAGGCTATAAAAAGGTGGATACTAGTAATCATTCAAAATATACAGACACCTCTCCATTACCTGCAAAGGGGGTTACGGTTACTATCAAGTATAAAACCATCTATAAATACCAAAGCGCTGTGGTGGGAAAATGGAGTGTAGAAGTGGTTGTAACACTTTATGGACATGTATAGATAAATTTGCCCTTAATGTATAATAAGACAGATAAGTTATCGAAAAATAATTTTATCTGTCTTTTTTTGTTTCTACTCATGAGCTTTTAACACTAGCAACCAAGGAAAACAAGGAACAAGAAGTTGTTATAATATAAACCAAATTAAAGGGTCATTTTAGAGATCACAATCCGCATCAGATATATATTGGAGTATTTGGCAGTTGATTTCAGGAAAATGAATGTTCTTTTTCAAAAATAAAATTGAATTACATCAATATTAATTTTTGAAAACTCCGCTTAAGCAATCATTAAGTTAAGGAAGGTTTCCTTTTGGGCGAAGCATTCCATTGTATTCAGAATATTCTTAGCTAAACGACATTGAATCCTGTTCATCAATAAAATTCAATTCAGCGTAATCTGAAGTAGCAAAAAGTACTTAGTAATAAAAAAGAATAATTTAGCAATACATAATTGAGGGCATAGCACAAAAAAAAAGGGTCTTCCTGTAGAAACAGGACGACCTCTAACGATTGCTTGCCATATGAAAAATCTTGAAATATCTTTTTTAGCTTTTTAAAGTGGCTTAACTTATTCTTACAATTGAAGTCTCTTTTCTTTTCTCTCAATCCCTTTCTTTGCAATTGTTACACAAATATAGAGAGGGATTTCAAGTACCGCAAGACATGTTATCCGCAGTTTTATGATGGCAAACAGACATGAAATCTATGAAACAAATACTACAATTGAGTTTCAGCAATCACATTTAATGACAACCAAGGCAAAAATGAAGTCTAAAAATAATTTTATTAAAGTGATTTTCATTGCTAATAAGGAAGTTTTACTACTATGTTAACAAGGGAAAAGACAGGATACGCTAAGTTTCTTTTAATCAAAATAAAAAAATGAACTAGTAAACAAGACAGTTCTAGTGAATCTACTATTTAACTTCTTTTCAGAAAAGCGTTTATTATTACTCTGAAATTAGATTATTTTTCAACTTTTTACTTTATTGAAAAGATAAAGTCGTCTAAGTCTTATTCCAACACAAAGACAGAAAGACGCAAAGAAGCACAAAGAAAAAAGAAAGAAGATACTTAAATTTAACTTAGAGCCTTTGAGTCTTAGCGTCTTTGTGTTGGAAAAAAATATCAGACATCATTTTTCTAAAAGTTATTTTACCAAAAACATGAATCCCTTCATTTCTTTCTTTGTGAAAATCCTTGTGGACTTTGAACTAAGACTAACAGAGTAATAATAAAAGTTTTAAACAATTGGGAATTAATCGAGATTCTATGTAGTATTTCAAGTAAAAGCATATCCCTTAAACTAAGGGGGTAGTCCTTCAATTGAGTTATAACATTATATTTGCCATAGTACTAGAACAATTTGTTGTATAAC
>CANCKV010000235.1 GCA_947378615.1 Chitinophagaceae bacterium
AAAATACTTGCTTGCACTTTTTACCGACTTACTTACAGCCGCAACTTTAACTAAACTCCTATTACTAATTTTCGTATGCTTAATTCCTTTTGCTAATTTGAATGCACAGGGTGCTGCTTCTTCTTTCATAAATAAGGGAAAGACGGGGAGGCAAGTATTTTATTTTGATAATGGAGGTAAACTGAAATCTCCATTGAAAGTCTATTATTTTAGTCCAAAAGCAAACCCAGATAGTTTGCCCATCGTAATAATAATGCATGGAGCTCATCGGGATGCCTCTGCTTATATGGATGGTTTAGTAGATGCAGCTACAGTTTTTAACTGTATCATAATTGCACCAGAGTTTGATAAAGACACCTATCCTGAAACTGATATGTATAATTTGGGGAATGTTTACAACAAAAAAAGCCATGTTTTTACTCCAAAAGAAGAATGGACTTTCGAATTAATAGAACCACTGTTTGATGAAATTGTAAAACAAATTAAAAGCAGTGATAAAGGCTATTATTTCTATGGTCATTCTGCCGGGGGGCAGTTTGTTACTCGCTTTTTGTTGTTCGAGCCAGTGAATAGGATTATTCGTGCTGCTGCTGCCAATCCAGGTTGGTACACGCTACCATCAAATGATGTAAACTTTCCTTTTGGATTAAATAAATCTAATGTTCCAGCTTCAAACATCCCTATTATGTATGCAAAGAAAGTTTTTCTTTTATTGGGTACCGCAGATGTGATTAGAGAGAGTGTCGATTTTAACTCTTCCGCACAAGCTGATGCACAAGGTCAAAATAGATTTGAACGAGGCCAATATTTCTTTAAGATGGCTAAAAGTAATGCAGAAAAATTAAATACACCTTTCAATTGGACAGAGGTTTTCGTGCCAGGAATTGGTCACAACAATGAGGGAATGAGCAAGTTTGCCCTATCACTTTTCTTTATGGATATTAAATAATAAAAACTAATAAGGATGAAATTTATTAAGCAGTTATATGTACAAGTTCTAATCGGAGTTATTTTGGGGGTATTAGTAGGATATTATTTCCCTTCGTACAATAATGTAGGGAAAATGATTGGGGATGGGTATATCAACTTGATTAAAATGTTAATTGCTCCCTTGATTTTCTTTACAGCTACAGTTGGTATTGCAGGCTCAGGGAATATGGGAGAGGCAGGAAGAATTGGGGGGAAGGCCATCATTTATTTTCAGATAGCATCTGCTGTTGCAATGATTTTGGGTGTAGTGGTAGTGAATATCGTCCATCCGGGCACAGGAGTCTCCACACAGAACTTGGCAGTAAATAGTATTGATACCTATGTTCAAACTAGTAAAGATGTAAAATGGAGTGATTTTATCATGCATATTATTCCAAGTAATATTGTCGATTCCTTTGCTAAGGGAGAAATCTTACAAGTACTTGTTTTCTCTATTTTGTTTGGTATTGGTTTGGGTAAGCTAGGACAAGTTGGGAGGTCTGTGGTGGTCACATTTGATAAAATAAACAAAGTATTGTTCGAAATATTGAATATGATTACCCTGTTAAGCCCCTTAGGTGCTTTTGGTGGTATGATGTACACAATGGGTAAATTTGGCTTTACTACCTTGATAGTCTTAGGTAAATTGTTACTTACCTATTATTTAGCTGCAGCAATCTTTGTTTTCGTAATTCTTGGTTTGGTGATGTGGTATTACAAATTAAATGTCTTTAAGTTATTGGCATTTATCAAAGAAGAAATTCTAATTGTAGTGGGTTCTTTCAATAGTGAGTCTGTATTATCCAATCTTATTTATAAAATGGAGGAGGCGGGATGTGCACCTGCGGTAGTTGGTTTAGTAATTCCTGCAGGTTTTAGTTTTAACTTGGATGGAACATCCATTTATCTCAGTATGGCTGTCGTATTCATCGCACAAGTATTCAATGTTCCACTCGATTTATGGCAGGAAGTCACTATCATTGGTATCTTAATGATTACGAGTAAAGGGGCAGGTGGTATTTCTGGAAGTGGATTTGTCGTGTTAGCATCGAGTTTAGCCGCCATAAAAATTATTCCCGTTGAAGGGCTTGCGTTATTGATAGGAATAGACCGTTTTATGAGTCAGGCAAGGGCAATAACTAATACGATTAGTAATGCAGTAGCTACTGTGGTTATTGCTAGAAATGAAAACTTGTTGGACATGGATATTTATAATTCAGTGGTGGAAGGGAAAATTACTAATCATTCAAAAGTCTTTCCTATATCAACGCAAGAACAAGAAACAGCAATAAGCAAAGCTTTATAGAAAAGTATAGTTCTAACGATTAAATTGAGAAAACATGATGAGAAAACGAATGGCATTGTTTGCAATTATGGGCTTATTGCTCGGTGATAGTATTTTGGCGCAAGATATAGATTCTACTCTTGCTTCAACGGGTAACGTGCATCTGTTGAAATTACAGAAAAGTTATACTTTGGGTGAAGGCTTAAAGGTTCGTTCATCGGTTGGAAATATCACCTTCAATCAAAGCTTGCAAACACTTTATTTGATTACTTCCCCTAATAACTTTAACTCAACAAGTTCATCGTTTAGTATTAATAGGGCAAGGCTCACTATGAAAGGGAATATTTTCGATAAAAGAATTTACATGATTACGAGATTAAACTTCCCCGGCAACTATCAAAGTGCCACCACAGGTTCAAGGTCTTTCAATCCAGAATTGGAAGAGGCACTCATTCAATTTAGTCCTAACGCCACGCATACATTCAATGTGGGGTTGCGAGCAGATTATATTGACTCTCGTGAACTTAGGATTGAAGGAGAAGACAACGGATTTATTGGCAGAAGTGCTGCATCATCTGCATTTGATGCAGTATTCGATTATGGCATTCGATATATTGGTAAATACAAACTTGGTGGCAAGCAGCTATTAAAGCCTTATTTGTCTTTAACTACAGGTGATGGAAGAGCGGGATTACAAAAGAATTATGGTGGTTTTAAATATGGTATCCGACTCGATTATCTACCGTTTGATGACTTTAAAGCAGGGGGGGAATTTAGAACAGAGGACCTGGAAAGAGAAGAAACGCCAAAACTTGCCGTAGGTGTTGTTTACAGCATCAACAAAGGAGCTACTTCTGCTTATGGTACAAATGGGGGCAGATACCTATATGGTGATGCCAATCAAAATGTAGTTTTGCCTGATTACTCTAAATATATTTTTGATTATATCTTCAAATATCGTGGATTTTATTCAATGGGTAGTCTCATTGCTACTAAAGCAACCGTGCCTTCAAGCATAGCAGGAGCGTTTAGCCTAAAAGGAATATTTACGCCGTATCCAACATTGCAGACTACTCATCAAGTTGATTCTACAGTTCGTTCCTATCTGAATATTGGTACAGGCTATAATATTCAAGCCGGATATTTATTTAAGAGTGATTGGAGCGTTGCTTTAAGATATTCATACTTGAATAGCGATATATATTCAGCTGCATTCGCAAGTAGTAACCGTAATTACAGTTTTGTTTTAACTAAATACCTATCAGGTAATAACCTTAAAATACAAACTGAAGTGGATTACTACGAACTGCAAAACAATTTACAATCTATCAATAATAAGGGTACTTATACAGGTCAAATAATGTTTTGTGTTAATTTATAATATTAAAAAAAAGAACGATGACTGCTAAAAAAATGAATGTTATTTATGTGAGTGTGTTACTACTAATTTCAAATTTAGTGGGAGCACAAGGGTATCAAAGTAAATTGGTTCCAAAAGATTCTACTTTAATTTATATTAATGGTGAAGGAACTTTTTTGCATCTTGGCAAGCAGGATGGTGCCACTTTTAACTTGGCTACTACGGTGCAATCGGGCTATCAATTAAATCAATTGGATTCTGCTAGTAATAAAACAAGTACTAACAGATTGTCACTTAATCTTGTAAGGATTGCATTTACCGCTACTGGTTTGAAAAACAAAGTTTCAATGGGTATTGTAAATGACTTTACTGGCACATCAGGTATCCTAGAAGGTTGGGTAGGAATTGGTGTTTTGAATAATCATGGTAAGCTGATTTTAGGGCAAAAGCAAACTAATACGAACAACAGATTAGCAATGGCTGATGAAAAATATGCCTCTATCATGACACAATCTATCGCAGGGAAATCTAATGATGGCATTGTATATGGTGGATTGATGCAAAACTTTGTGGGTTCTACAAGGGAAGGCGGTATCTTCTTCGAAACTAATTTCAATGTAAATAAATGCAGAATCTATCCTTCTGTTTCTATTACAACAGGGAAAGGGCAAAACTTTTTTGCTACTCAAACAGGGCCTGGAATTAAATATGGAGGTCGTTTAGATGTGATGCCGATGGGCGATTTTATTAAAAACGGAGCTTTCGTTGCCGATGATATCTATAGAGAACCTAAACCTAAATTAGCAATTGGTTTTGCGGGCAGTTATAATGTACAGGCAAATAGTCCGATTGGTTCTGACAATGGTGGTGTAGTAGGTATTTATAAGGGAGGGGCTGCTTCTGGAGCAAATTATAGGAAATTAGTTGCCGACGCCATTTATAAATGCCAGGGTTTTGCATTGGTAGGAGAATATGTTAATGGGTCAATTGCTGGGAAAGACTTATTTACTAATGCAAGTGGTACAGCCAAACTGACAGATACTCTTGCAAGTGGTTTATACAATTTAGGAAATGCAATCAATCTTCAAGGGTCTTATATCACTAAAAGTGGATGGGCTTTCGACCTTCGGTTCTCTCATATCACACCAGAAAAATATATTGCAACTTCTCTAGTTCATAATCAAACTTGGTTTACAGGCGGTGTCAACAAATATTTAAGTGGCAATGCACTAAAAATTGGATTGAATGTGAATTATATTCAAGACAATAATTCAGTAATTCTCAAAAAAATACTCACAGGTAATCTTGCCATTCAACTAATTTTCTAAACAAAAAAAACATGAAAAAGAACATTATATCATACGCACTTATCATTTTATTATTATCAAGTTGTTCATCAAAACTTGATTTTACTGCACCCTCAACACCTGTAACTCCTCCTGTAGGCAGTTCCGATTTATTAATATCAGAGGTCGCCACTGCTATCAATACTTATACTGGACCAACAGGTACAAAGGCAAGAAATCATTATGTAGAATTATATAATGGTACAACCGGAAGTCTTGATTTATCTAATTATGCAGTAGGATATCAAGCTGTAACCGACACAAATACACTTTCTCCATGGAATTTCCCTGACACCACATTCTTTATTACGCTGAAAGGGACAGTAGCTACGAAGAATTGTTTTGTTATTGCATCTCCACAAGCAGATACGGATTTGATTAAGTCGAATATAACTTGGGGGACAACAAGTACGGCTTCTGCTGATGCTGTAACTTCGTTGCAATTATCAGGAAATAGTGCGCTTGCATTGTTAAAAAAAGATACTAAAGGCACTTTTATACTCTCAGGCAATAAATACAAAATTATAGATGTCTTCTGTAGCCCGTTGGTAGCAAGAATTGCCACTACAGGAAAAACAAGTGCTAGGAACAATATAATATGGGCAGTAGCCGATACCACAAATGATACTCGGAATAGAACTTTTTGGCGTAAACCCTCAATCACCGCTCCTCAGTCCGATTGGTCTATATCTAATGCAGCCGGTAACTCTCAATGGGAAATATCTCTAGACAAGGTTTGGGATTACACAAATGTTGGTTTGCCAACTGCTCATTAAATGGTTATAGAATTTCAATAATAGACTTTGTATACCTAGTGTGAAGTCTATTATTGAATTCAAATTAAGATGGAATCCTAGAAAATTGTAAATACACATTAAGATTTTCTCGTTTAAGGCAATGGCAGATGGTTCATCTTGGCCAAATGGGTATTCTTTTTCTAAAAGTTCGAAATAATTGAGC
>CANCKV010000236.1 GCA_947378615.1 Chitinophagaceae bacterium
TAAATGCTTCAAATTTCACTGATTCAGCAACAGGCAATGACTTGATGTTATGAGCAGGGTTCATCTCGATTATTTCCCACTCAAGAAGCCTATCAATTACAGCACCGGCATAAACAAGATTCTTATTGAATGCCTTGTTTGACCATTTACGTTCTTTCTTGATTTGTTCCATTATGAGCTTGATGTGATGTCGCTTAATTTCAACTATAGGTTTATGAGCCAGTCCTATCTGTTCTGCTGCTAATTTGAAGAATCGAATTGTGGTACCATAATCCAGCTTTGTTTTGGTAGCTACATTACATTTAGTAAGTGCATAATCCAAAGCTTCATTAAAGCCTAAGCTTTGAAGCCTTTCCATTTCTATTTCTTCTGGAGTCTTTTTTGGGTAAGTATTGGTAATTGGATCCCATCCTTGAACCTCAAGTTTAAATTGAATAGCTTTCTTTAGTGCATTCAATTGGAGCATTCTTTCCTTAGTAGTAAGTTCAGAATTATTTGCTTGCCCTTTCTTGATGACCAGCTTCATCTGGTTAGTTTTGTGGTCTAAAAACCTAAACCAGACATACCATAACTTTCCTGTTGCCTTAATTTTTGGCAACGTGTAATTTTTCTGTGTTGTTACCTTAGACATATATCAGTTTTATTTTGTTAACTCAATTGTTAACTAATTTTACTGACGTGCTGCGAAAGCCTTATGTATCAACAGTTTCATAAAAAAAGAGCGGAGAATAAGAGATTCGAACTCTTGATACAGTTTCCCGTATACACACTTTCCAGGCGTGCTCCTTAAACCACTCGGACAACTCTCCTTACTTGTTGAGGGACGCAAATATAAGGGTAGCTTCATTTATTACGCACTTTATTTTTTGGGGTACAAAAATTTAAGATGATTTATTTTTCATATTTAAGAATATTGACTACAAGTAAACTTTTAGTAGAATTTAATAGTTATGAATTAGCTAAAAATAACAACGTATTCTTATCATTTAAATTCATTATCTAAAAACTAGTAGTAGTAATTACCAATAACAATATCTTCGCACCGATGGACAAATTTGCACACGATAGTATAGTGCCACTAAAGAATAGTAGCCTAAGCAAAAAACAGCAAGTTGCTGATATGTTTGATAGCATTGCATTCAGATACGATTTTTTGAATCGTTTCTTGAGTGTTGGAATTGATGTTTGGTGGAGAAAAAAGGCTATCAAACAACTGATATCTTTACAGCCCCAAATTATCTTAGATGTAGCTACCGGAACTGCCGATGTCGCCCTGATGACAATGGAAATACTGAATCCCAAAAAGATAATTGGAATAGATATTAGCGAAGGAATGCTAGAAATTGGAAGGAAAAAAATATTGTCAAAAAGTTTGGAAGGCAAGATAGAATTGCAAAAAGGAGATAGTGAGAATATTAATTTCCCAGAAAATACTTTTGATGCAATTACCGTAGCTTTCGGCGTACGTAACTACCAAAACCTGTCAAAAGGACTTGAAGAAATGAGACGTGTATTAAAACCAGGTGGCAAATTAGTTGTTCTTGAATTCTCAAAACCTAAAAATGTGTTATTTAAGGTATTTTATAACCTTTATATGAATATTATTGCACCAGGATTTGGCAAAATGGTTGCAAAAAACAAAGTTGCTTATCAATATTTGAATGATAGCGTGCAGGCCTTCCCAGAAGGTGAAGCATTCCTTACTATCATGAAAAATGCAGGTCTTACACAAATTTATTCGCACTCATTAACTTTAGGTATATGTACCATATATTGCGGAAGCAAATAGCTTCACTCTTATTTATTGTCCTCATTTCTCTTTTATCCTCTTCTCTTTTTGCACAGGAAAAGGAAATCTATCGTCTTGAGCACGACAATATGCTTTATTATTTTGGCATTACGCTAGGGTATAATTCTACTTACATCAGTCCAACTAAGGCAAAAGCATTTCTTCATCAGGACAGTGTCAGTACGGCATTACCAAGTGCGGGTGGTGGAATTTCATTGGGATTTTTAGGCACAGTAAAGCTTAACGAGCATTTTCAACTACGCATTAACCCACAGCTTGTATTAGGTGGAGGAAAAACAATTGATTATACTTCTCCAAAAGGGGTTGCTTTTTCAGAAAAGTTACCCTCTACCCTTATTGGCTTGCCCATTCATATTAAATTCAATTCTGACAGAATCGATAATTTCAGATTTTATACTTTAGGCGGTATTCGTTATGACTACGATATGAGTAGTAATGCATCACCTGATGGATATATAAGGCAAAAAGCTAGTAGCTTTTCTTTGGAAACAGGCGTAGGTTTTAATTTCTTTATGCCATTTGTTACCATTTCACCAGAAATTAAGTTTACTTATGGTCTAACGAATTTGAATCAGCCAACAAGCTCCATTTATTCCCAAGTATTTGACAAGCTACAAGAACGAATGATTAGCTTCTCGATTCATTTTGAAGACTAGCATTTTGAGTTAAAGGTTGTACGTTTTAAGTTATACGTACAACTTAAAACGCAGAACTTCCTATCCATATATCTCTAGCAATCCTTCGGGTAATACAACATGTACTTCTCCTTTTTTTCTATCCACTTTCTCAAGGGTTTCTTCATGCAATGGAATGAGTGCTTCATTGCCTTTATAAGTGGTTTTTATGAGTAATTGATGCGGCTGTTCTATCACTTCTTCTACTTTCCCAATTAAATCCCCTTCGTTAAATAATTGATATCCTAACAAGGAAATCGGACTATTTGTACCTGCAAGTCGCCTAAAATCAGCATCTAATAACCATACTTGCTTCGATATTAGTCGATGTGCTTGTTCTTTTGTGTTTATACCTTCAAGCAGAACATTAGACTCTTCAGTTGTTCTTGCCTTTGATTGTACAACAAAATAAGGAATGTAGCTACCCTTTACCTGTTCAATAAAGATGGCATCGCCGTTTTTAAATACCAATTTCTTTGCTAGGCTATGCAATAAAATAATTTCTCCTTGAACTCCAAACGTTGCAACTAACTTACCTATATTTATATATTCGTTCATGTACTTATCGTCTTATTTATTTTTCTGAATCCAATGAAAAATGAGCAATAATCAGTTTTGCTTTCGCTAACCCAACTACCTCTGCCAATTCTTTTTCTGTTTTCAACTTCACATTCTTTACCGATTTAAAAGTCTTCAATAAATTATTTGCTGTCTCCTCTCCTATTCCCTTTATCGCTTCTAGCTCATTTTTGAAAGTCCCCCTACTACGTTGATTACGATGAAAGGTGATGCCAAATCTATGTACTTCATCCCTAATACGGCGAATCAATTTCAGGCTGTCACTATCCCAAGGCAATTTTTTCGATTCACTATCCCCTGGAAAAAAGATTTCCTCTTCATTTTTTGCCAATCCCACTACTACCATCTTTCCCAACAAATCAAGCTCTTTAATTGCCTCTATTGCACTACTTAATTGACCCTTTCCTCCATCGATTATTACCAATTGTGGGAGACTCTTTTCCTCAGCAATTAGCCTTTTGTAACGCCTTGTTACCACTTCCTTCATCGTAGCAAAGTCATTAATCCCCTCAACTGTCTTCACGTTATAGTGTCGATATTCTTTGTTACTAGGTAATCCGTCTTTAAAACAGACCATTGCACTCACAGGATAACTTCCTTGAAAATTCGAGTTATCAAAGCATTCAATATGTATAGGTGCCACAGTCATTTGAAGGTATTCCTGCAATTCGTACAATACATTCTTTTTTTCCCAATCGGTCTTTCCTTCTAGATGCAATACCTTTTTCTTCTTAATCTCATGTTGGAAATAGTTAACGTTTTTCAATGACAAGTCAAGCAGTTTCCTCTTATCTCCTGCCTTAGGAATGGTAATTAATAAATCTTCTACAGGTAATTCGATGCTGAAAGGAACGATTATTTCATTACTTAGACTATTGAACTTTTGTCTCAGATTGATGATTGCAAAGGCTAATACTTCTTCTTCCGATTCATCCAAATGTGCTTCTAATTGAACAGTATGAGTTTGCACAATTGTTCCTGCTTGAACCATTAAATAATTTACATAGGCAATAGGCCCATCTTTTAAAATAGAAAAGACGTCCAAATTGGTCAAATATTTACTTACCACCACGCTCTTCTCCTGATAATTTTCCAAATGGTCTAGCTTCTTTCGAATCATCTCAGCCTTCTCGAATTCCATATTCACTGCAAATTCAAGCATCATCGCCTTATATCGATTAATGACAGGACTCAAATTCCCTTTCAACATATCTCTCATTTGTTGAATCCCTTCATTATAATCCGCTAATGTTTGATGACCTTCACAAGGGCCTTTACAATTTCCCAAGTGATATTCAAGGCAAACCTTAAACTTTCCTTTGTTGATATTAGATTCTGTCAACGGCAATTTACAGGTTCGTAAAGGGATGTATTCCTTAATAAAACCAAGTAGGTCTCTTACATTTCTAGCAGAGGTAAAAGGCCCTAGATACTCAGAACCATCTTTCCATCTTCTGTGCGTGAAATGAATACGGGGAAAAGATTCTTTCTTTATGACAATAAAGGGATAGGATTTATCATCTTTTAGTAGGATGTTATACCTCGGCAAGTACTCTTTTATCAGGGCATTCTCTAATAAAAAGGCATCTTGTTCGCTATCGACAATAGTAAATTCAAAATGGTGAATACGTTGAACTAGTTCATGTGTTTTAAAGCTTGATAAATTCTTTACGAAATAAGAACTCATCCGTTTCCGCAAATCTTTTGCTTTCCCTACATATATCAATACATTTTTGTCATTATAATATTTGTAAATGCCCGGCTGATGTGGTATTGATGATGCTAGTTGCTGAAACTGTTCTTGAGTCATTTAATAATTATCAATTGAAATAGTATTGTCTATTAATTTAGATTTTTTTATAGCGAGCATCATTTATCTTCTATTCTTGGTTCCAACAAACAAATTGTTGTGTAGATATTTCTTCGCCATTACTTTTCGTTATTGACTTATTAATCAAAAAACTCTTGCCTTTTTTCCAATTCAATTGAGTAATCATAGACGAATCTTTATTATTCTGAATCGACCTAATCAGAATATAGTTAACTTTATTTGTTTCTTGATCTAATAAAATATCAAGCCCTTGTACATCAAGACTACGATTCAGTGTACTATAACTCATTGTAATACTTTTTGTTGTGAGATCACGAAAAACATTTTCTTTGTAATATCTCTTTACACTAGTATCTGCAATGTTTTTTTGGAGAAATATTTGGGCAATATTTTCAAATACCGCACTTGAAATAACGACAGAATCCTTTCGCTTTCCATTTATAGTAGTAATTGAATAAATGAAATAAGGAGTTGTCACAACATCTTTAATTTCATCTCTAAGAAAAGTATGTACATCATAAAATTGAGTACTATCATCTGAAAGAATCAGTGATGCAGGCTTTACTGAAGTGGATTTTTTATGTCCACAAGAAACAAGTATTAAAATGGTGAGTACGTAAATTGAGTAGTTGACTAATTTTTGCATGGTACCGCAAAACTATCTAAAGAAGTACAATAAATAATATAGAAATTTTATTTTAATGTTTTTATCATGCCAAGACGAAGTCCGTAATCCAATCTGTATTCTTTAATCGGGTATTTATCAACAAAAGTAGAAAGGTGCTGATACCGAATTTGAGGACCAAAACTAAAGGTTGTGTTTTTGGTTTGGTAAGTAATCCCTGCGTTTACACAACTATTAATATTCCATTTGCGGAATAACGATTCCCCATTTGCATAATATTTATAATCGGTGGAAATGATATATGCATTCTTGTTCAACGAATAAGTAGGCTGTAAAGAAGCACCGATATTAATACCAATTTTTTTCTTTGAATAGACAGTCCAATCTACACC
>CANCKV010000237.1 GCA_947378615.1 Chitinophagaceae bacterium
ATAGACTTTTGCTACCCTAATATAGACTTTTGCTACCCTAATATAGACTTTTGCTACCCTAATATAGACTAATTCCTGTAGAATTTTTCTATTAGATAGAAGAACTATTCAATAATACACAAGCAATGTAGCATAAGAAGGTAGAAATAGTCAATTTTAAGGTAGAATTTGTCTATATTAAGGTAGTAAAAGTCTATTTTAAGGAGGTAAAAGTCTATATTAAGGTAGAATTAGTCTATTTTAAGGAAGTATTTATGTATAAGATTGAAAAAATTGGAGTTACGATAATAGCTAGTTAAAAAACTCAGTGTTCTGAAACCTAGAATACCGATTTCAATAAAAGTCCTACATTTTAGGACAAAGGTATAAAGGATAAAACTAACAATGCAAATTGTCTTTGGTATAATTCCTGAACTTTAATTCGAAAAACGAGACTGCCCTGCAAAAATCATTGATATTATTTTGAATAATAGTAAATTTCTATTTAATTTTTAATTAAATTAAATCATAATAAGACTTTTACGAATTTCACTTTTACTACAAATTCTTAGCATTTCAATAAAGATTTCAATAAAACAATTGATTCTTGCCTGCATTTTGTCATTATATTTCACCGTTTATCAAAATGAATAAATAAATAAAACCCCAACTTTATCCTATAATTAATTGTAAATCAATGCTAATATAGATACACCATTTCTACCTTTAGCATATTACCATAATAAAAAAGGTACTTTGTTTTGCATAGTACTAAAAAAGTCTTTATCTTTGTCCTGTCAAGTAATTAAAAAGATACATTTTACAACTTGAAATAGTGATAAAAAATAATCGACATTGATATTGACAATTAAAAAATAAATATTATTTACTTAAAAAACGAAAAAAATGGATATACAAAACACACAGAGTCAGATGCGGAAAGGAGTACTTGAATTTTGCATACTGTCTGTAATCCGTCAGGGGGAAGTTTATCCGAGTGATATTGTAGATAAAATGAAGGCTGCCAACCTTAGCATTTTGGAAGGCACCCTCTACCCTCTTCTTACACGCTTGAAAAATGCAGGCTATCTTAGTTATCGGTGGGTAGAAAGTAATAGTGGTCCACCTCGGAAATATTTTGTGATGACAGACGAGGGACTTACCTTTTATCAATCACTCGAAAGTACTTGGAGGGAACTTGCAGACGCAGTACACGCATTGACTCAAACAAATGAAGCTTTTACTAAAGAAGAAGAAATAACTATATTTTAACCCCAAAAAAATAAAACAATGAAAAAAGTAATAAATATAAATTTTCAAGGACGAGTAGTTCCAATTGAAGAACTTGCTTACGATATACTTCAACAATATGTTATTAGCCTTCGCAGCTATTTTGCAAAGGAAGAAGGTAAGGATGAAATCATAAATGATATAGAAAGCCGTATTGCAGAACTATTTGCAGAGATACTTAAAAAGGGAAGTATTTGTATTACAGAAGAAGATGTAAATAACATTATTAAAAGTATGGGACGTCCTGAAGATTTTGATGATGAAGAAGGAAAAGTACATGCACAATTAGAGGGGAAGGCAACAAAGGAACAGCAATCGAAACAGCAACAGCATCAACAACAACAGTTTGCAGGTTATTCAAATCGCCTATATAGAGACGAAAATAATAAAGTTCTAGGAGGTGTTTGTAGTGGAATAGCAAACTATTTTGGTATTGACCCATTGGTTATTAGGATATTGGCTGTAGTTGCTTTTGGAATTTCTTTTATTCCATATTTGGTACTTTGGGTTACAATACCTAGTACTGCAACGCAAGTGATTGGGAGTCCTAGGAAAAGGCTTTTTAGGGATATGGACGACAAAATTCTAGGGGGTGTTGCAAGTGGGCTTAGTCATTATTTAGGCATAAATTTATGGGTTGTACGTTTGCTATTTCTGATTCCGTTTTTGTCTTTTGTAACACATTGGAATAATTGGGACATGTTTGGATTTCCACATTTTATCAGTCTTTCTTTCAGTCCAGGTGCAACAATTTTATACATTATCCTTTGGTTGATATTGCCCGAAGCAGTCACAAGTGCGGACAAGTTAGAGATGAAAGGAGAACGTGTGGATTTGAATAGTATCAAAAACACCATTCAAACAGATATGGATGGGTTTAAAGGAAGGGCAGAGAAATTTGGTGAAGATTTGAAAAACAAAGCAGAAGAACTTGGTAAAGATTTTGCGCCTAGGGCTCGGAAATTTGGCGATGAAGTATCGTTTGCAGCAAGGAAAAGTAGTCTAGGACTAGGAGGAGTCATTGTTTTGCTAGCAAAAATATTCGCCTATTTCATACTTGCAGTTGTACTATTTTCTGTAGTAATGGGTCTTTTTGGAATTGGAGTCGTTTTTATTGGTATCTCTCCAGTACTAAACTACCTTTTCTCGGATGGCTGGGAAACTGTTATTGCTTGGTGCGGAATTCTCCTCTGTATTTGGATCCCAATTGTTGGAATCATTACATGGGTAGTACGTAGAATAACAAAGGCAAAAAGAAATAGTACGCTTGTACGTTATACATTCCTATCACTTTGGCTTATCGGTCTTTTTTGTCTAATAAGTTTACTTGTTTCATTACGTAATGATTTTAAATATCGCAATAATGCCACAGAAGAAAAAGTACAGTTGACAAATGCAAAAGTTGACAAGCTTGATGTGGTTTTGAGTGGATATGGATGGAAAGGAAGAGGGTTACATTGGCTAAAGATTGAGCCATTTGAAGGGATAGATAGTGATACTGTATTCGTTCCAAATACCGATGTTCGTATTGTAAAATCAACAACTGATAGTTTTCAAGTAACAGTAACCAAAATAAGCAACGGAAGAAGTAAGGAAATTGCGAATAATTTGGCTAATAAAATATCCTACTCAATTACACAGAAAGATACCGTACTTTCATTATATAAGGGTATCCGTATCAATACAACAGATAAGTTTAGGAATCAAAGAATGATCATTACTATTGCTGTTCCAATAGGCAAACGGATTAAAATTGATGATAAAATTGGTTGGAGAACACACCTTGATTTTGGCGCTGGAAAAAGTGATTGGAATTGGGAAAACGATGATTACAATGACCAAGATTTATATTGGGAAACCAACAAAGAATACGTTATGACAGCAAAAGGATTAAAACTTGTAGGCAATAATTTTGATTCTAATAATAATGAAAGTAATGAAGAATTGAATCAGCGAATGGATGAGAACAAACAACATCTTGAAGAATTGAGACAGGATATTGAAGAAAAGCAAAGGGAAATGGATGAAAAAAAGAGAGAATTAAAGGAACAATTAGATGAACAACAACGTGAATTGGATCAGAAGAAAAAAGAGTTAAGACTTAATGAGGATTCTTCTAATCAAAAAAGCAAGTATCAAAAAACGGTAGAGGTACCTATGCTGAAAAAAGCTTTGCCCAAAGAGGATGACATTGAATTGACTCCTACTTTCTTAAATACAATATAGTATATTAAAGATTATAAACGATGTTCATAATAGATGCCTAACAAATCAACCAAAAAAATGGCTGACTCAACGAATTGAGTCAGCCTAATTTTTTAAGTACGAGTTAGATTATCCAACTGTAATCGCTTTGGGAGTAATTTTAACCGCCTCTTTTTTGGGAAGATTAAGCTTTAGTACTCCATTTTCGTACTTTGCCTGAATACCTTCAACATCAATTTTGTCATCTAGACTGAAGCTACGAGAAAAACTTGCATAAGAAAATTCTCTTTTAATAGTCTTCACTTCCTCAGTTTGAGAATCTTCTTTTTTCTCAAAACTGATTGTCAATAAACCATTTTCAGCATTTACTTTAAGGTCTTCCTTGTTAAGCCCTGGTGCACTCAAATCTAGAAGATAAGCATCCTTTGTTTCGTGGATATTTACTTTTGGAGTGCTTGAACTTTTGTTACTGTCAGTACCCCAAGTTGTAGGGAAACTGTTAAAGATTTCATCAAACAAAAAATTGATGTTTCTTGGATAACCATGTTTTACGAGTGTCATAATTTTAAGTTTTAAAAAGTTATTAAATAATGTTTTAAGTTTTGATATTTTACAAATGCCATTCCAATAGCAATAATCACATATAAAACAAGTCATTATGACACCAGCCATTCACAATCAATGCCATTTTGTCTATTACGATAATCGAAAAAAGGCAAATTGACTTGTTAACTTGCATTTCAATGAAGTAGTTTATTGTATTTTCGCAGCCAAATTAAATTTAGGAATTATGTACCCAGCAGAAATAGTATTGCCAATGAAGGCAGAGTTAACAGATAATGGATTTGAAGATTTAAATACGGCTGAATCAGTAAGCCAAGCAATCAAACAAGAAGGCACTACATTAGTTGTTTTAAATTCAGTATGTGGTTGTGCAGCTGGAGCTTGTCGTCCGGGTGTATTAATGGCTATAAACAATGCTAATAAAAGACCAGATAATTTAGTAACAAGTTTTGCAGGATTCGATGTAGATGCAGTGAAAAAAGTGCGTGAATATCTTTTACCTTATCCACCTTCATCTCCAGCGATTGCGTTGTTCAAAGATGGTGAATTGGTAACAATGGTTGAACGTCATCAAATTGAAGGTCGTCCGGCACAAGTTATTGCACAGTACCTTATATCGGAGTTTGACAGGCATTGTAACTAATTATTTACAACTAAATATATTAGCCTCACTTTAAAAAGTGGGGCTTTTTTGTATGATTATAACAAAGTCATTGATACTAACTAATGTTTTATTAATTAACATTGCACCCTTTTCAAGTGATATAATTATAATCAACTAATTTTCAAGATATGTATCCAAATTTATTTTACGCTTTCAAGGATTTCTTTGGAGTTGAATGGAGTTTTCTTAAGCTTGTAAACACATTTGGTTTCTTTGTAGCCATCTGTTTTCTAGTTGCTGCATGGGTAGTGACACAAGAATTAAAACGGAAACAGCAACAAGGATTATTATCATACACTGAAGAAAAAATAATGGTAGGTGCACCTGCATCAATTCAGGATTTGATTATCAATTTTATTGTTGGATTTATTTTTGGATACAAAATTATTAGTGCCTTTGTAATGAATGAAGTATTGAATGACCCACAATCCTTTATTTTATCAACAAAGGGCAATTTACCTATTGGAATCATTACGGGATTAGTTTTTGGAGGACTTAAATGGTGGGAAAAAAACAAAGAAAAACTAACTAATCCTGAGCAAAGAATAATAAGAATATGGCCACATGACAGAGTAGGTGATTTAGTAATCTATGCTGCAATATTTGGTTTTGCAGGAGCGAAGGTTTTTCATAATCTAGAAAACTGGAATGACTTTATTAAGAACCCAATTGAAGCACTAATTTCATTTAGTGGTCTAACTTTTTATGGAGGATTAATCTGTGCAGGTTTGGCAATTGCTTTTTATGCAAAGAAAAACTCCATTAAAATTATCCATCTCGCTGATGCGTTTTCACCTGCTTTGATGATTGGCTATGCGATTGGAAGAATCGGTTGTCAAGTAAGCGGCGATGGAGATTGGGGAGTATTGAATAGTAATTTCATTTCGTCCCCTACAGGACAGATTATTACTGCTACACCTACTGATTTTAGTAAGGCACTCGGTCATAATATGGATTTTTATACTAGCCAATTTCAATCTTTAGAACAGGTAAGAAGAATATCTTTTGAACCATTTTGGCATCTTCCTAATTGGCTATTTGCCTATAACTACCCACATAATGTGATTAGCGAAGGGAAAAGAATAATGGGTTGCGAGGGTCTTCAATATTGCAATCAATTACCAATACCTGTTTTTCCAACAGCATTATATGAAACAGTTGCCTGTTCATTACTATTTCTAATTCTTTTTTCTTTAAGAAAGAGATTG
>CANCKV010000238.1 GCA_947378615.1 Chitinophagaceae bacterium
AAAAAAATAGAGAGAACTTTTAAACCTACTAAATAAGAATTGAAAATACTTTTTATTTGTGGTTCATTAGAATATGGCAAGGATGGGGTAGGTGATTATACTAGGCGTTTAGCTAGTCAGCTAATTAAGATGGGGCATTTCTGTCACATTGTAGCATTGATGGATAAACATATTTCTGAAAAGTTAACAGAAGAGCAATTGGAGGATAACTCTATTATAAATTCATTAAGATTACCATTTAATGATGGAAATAAAGGAAATACAATTTTAGTAAAAAATTACATTCAAAAATTTAATCCTGATTTAATAAGCCTTCAGTTTGTTCCTTTTTCTTTTGATAGTAAAGGGTTGCCATTTTGGATTGTTGATTCAATGTCAACTCTCACTCAGCATCGTATCTTTCATATCATGTTTCATGAATTATGGGTCGGAATGGAAGATGGTACATCAATAAAATATTATTTTTGGGGGTTGCTACAGAAGCGTATAATTTTAAATCTCAAAAAATATACTAATCCATCAACTATACACACTCAAACAAATCTGTATAAATATCATCTTGAAAAAATTGGATGTAACGTAAACATACTTCCTTTATTTTCAAATATTAAAGAAGCGAATCATGAAAAATCAACTTCTAATAATACACTTCTAAATTCTATTATCTGTAAAAAGCAATTAACTTGTATAATATTTGGTGAAATACACTTTGGAGCACCTGTTGAGACATTTGCAAATGAAATTTTAATTTTTAGTAAAAATCATAAACTTTTTGTAACACTTTTACTTTTAGGAAAAAATGGTAATGAAGCAAAAGTTTGGAGTACAGCCTTTAGTACAAATAATTTTAACGTTCGTACCTTGGGATGGCAATCTGAAGAAAGTATATCTCAATTTCTTTTATGCTCTGATTTTGGAATTACAACTACTCCTTACATTTTGGCAGAAAAAAGTGGTACTGTAGCAGCAATGCATTCATTTGGATTACCAGTTATTTGTGTTGCAAGACAGTGGCAGGTAAAGGTAGGCAAAGCAATTCAAAATCCTTTATATGTGAGTGAATATAGGAAAGGCGACTTTCTAGATTGGCTTAATAGAACAAATGTAAGAAATCCTGATTCAAGAGAATTTAGGAGCATTCAAAATATTGCAAAACAATTTATTAAAGACGTTACTTAAATTATCTCTTTTGGCAAGTTATAAATACTTATGGGTTAATAGAGCTAGATTTAATAGCTTTTCATTTATATCCTATAAAGTATGGGCAAAAAGAATTCATTCTTTACCAGAATTAGTTAAAAGGAACTATAGAAGACATAAATTAACCCTCAAGGGTGCGAGTATCAATGAGACATCTGAAATTGGGTTAGTCAAGTTAGATGGTGATTTAAAAAAACTCTCTATCGGAGAGTTTACTTTTTTGGGCAGGGTTTATATGGCTTTACATGAAGAGATTACAATAGGTTCACGTGTCTGCATAAATGATGGAGTACAGCTATTAACAGCTTCTCATGATATTCAAGATCCTTCATGGATACATATTAAAGGAAAAGTTATAGTAAAGGATTATGCATGGATTGCAACTAATGCAATTATACTTCCAAACGTAACTATTGGTTATGGTGCAGTAGTTGGAGCAGGAGCAATTGTTGCCAAATCTGTACCTGATTTTGGTATTGTTGTTGGTAACCCTGCTAAACTTTTAAATAAATCTAGAGTATCTGAATTGAACTATAACCCATGTGAGTTTTTAGCTTCAAATAGGGCTTGGCTTGTAGGTTAAAATAAATTATAGTTATGAAAATATTATTATCTCATCCTACTGGAAATGCAAACGTTAGAGCGGCTTTAAAAGCATTTAATGAGACCAATATGTTAGATTCATTTCATACATCAATAGCCACTTTTAATGATACCATTTATGAAAAACTTTCTTTATTTAAAGCACTAAATGACTTTAACAGAAGGAGGTTCGATGAAAAAATAAAAACTGTAACATATACTTACCCATCAAAGGAACTTGGACGACTTATTGCTTCAAAATTTAATTTAAAATATTTTATTGAGCATGAAAAGGGAAATTATTCAATAGATTCAGTCTATAATTATATAGATTATTGTGTTAGTAAAAAATTAAAAAAAAGTGAATCTGTTCAAGGGGTTTATTGTTATGAAGATTGTGCTATTAATACATTTAAAATTGCAAAAGAACGTGGAATTAATTGCTTTTATGATTTACCAAGTGGATACTGGAGGAGAGGTCAGAAGTTGTTAAAAGAGTTACACAAAACAAGGCCAGATTGGTCTAACACTTTAAGTGGATTGAAGGATTCCGAAGCAAAGTTAAATCGAAAGGATACTGAATTATTACTAGCTGATCAAATAATTGTTGCAAGTAGTTTCACAGCTCAAACCTTACTAGATTTTCCTGAAAAATTGAGTAAAATAAAAGTTATTCCCTATGGGTTTCCAGAAACTACTACATCAAAAAAATATGATTACGATGGAAATCGACCTTTAAAACTGCTATTTGTAGGTAATCTTTCCCTACTTAAGGGTATTGCTAATGTATTAGAAGCAGTAGAAAACTTTAAAGAACATGTAAGTTTAACAATAGTAGGTCGTAAAACAACTGATGATTGTAAACCTTTAAATGAGGGATTGAAGAAACATCATTGGATTCCAAGTTTAAATCATGCTTCAATTTTAGAATTAATGAGAAATAGCGATGTATTGGTGTTTCCATCACTTTCTGAGGGATTTGGATTAGTTATTACTGAAGCTATGTCTCAAGGGACTCCTGTCATAACAACTAATAGTACTGGAGGTAAAGACTTTATAGTAAATAATAAAAACGGATGGATTGTTGAAACGGATTCAACGAATTCAATAGTATCGGTTATTTCAGAATTGCTAAACACTCCTGACAAAGTAGCTTGTGTTGGTATGGAAGCCATTAAAACAGCATCATCTAGAACTTGGCTTGATTATCAAAAGGATTTGGTTTTGTCAATTGAAAATATAAAAAGTGTTAATTGAATATGAGTAATTTGTCGAATATTTCATTTATTAAGATTAATAATTCGGCAAACATAAATAGTAAAACTAATTTTGAATCAGATAATATAAAATATAATTCAAGTATTAAAATTACTATTTGGATTTATCTCTCTTTAGTATTATTTGAAGGTGCTTTGCGTAAGTGGATTCTTCCTCAGTTAGCATCTCCTTTACTAATTATACGAGATCCAATAGCAATTATTATATTATACCAAGCTTTAAAAAAAAATCTTGTTGAAAATAATTTTATTTTATTTATTTTTATATCAATCTCTATCATATCTATACCAATAGCTGTCGTTTATGGGCATGGAAATTTAATTGTAGCTCTTTTTGGGGCACGAATATTTTTCTTACATATGCCGCTAATTTTTATAATTGGTAAGGTATTTACAATTTCTGACGTAATTAAATATGGAAAATATCTAATTATTCTCTCTATACCTACAACAATACTATTGTCCATACAATTTTATAGTCCACAATCATCCTTTGTTAATATTGGAGTTGCTGGAGATACAAATGGTTCTGGATTTGGTGCTGTAGGCGACTATTTTCGTCCGGCTGGCCTTTTTTCTTTTACATCAGGAAATGTTTGTTTTTATTGCCTAGTGCTGTGTTACATTCTAAGTTTTTGGATTTCAAAAGAAATTTATCTAAATCATTTGGTACTTATTATTTCTACATTATTTTTTGTAATAGCAGTACCAATTTGCGTAAGTAGAACATTGTTATTTCAAATTGTAATATCTTTTATTTTTGTTTTATTAGCAGTTGCAGGTAATAAAAGGTTATTATTTAAGATTCTTTTATTTGTCATTTTTTTGGCTGTATTTTATCCAATAATTAATGGTCTATCTTCATTTCAAGAATCTAGTGATGTTTTATCTGAACGATTTACAAGTGCAAATGAAACTGAGGGAGGATTACACGGAGTTTTTTTTGATAGATTTTTAGGCGGCTTATGGGGTGCAATATTTTCAGATAATGCATATAAATTGCCATATTGGGGATTAGGTATTGGAATGGGAACCAATGTTGGAGCTCAACTTTTGTCAGGAAAAGCAATCTTTTTAATTTCAGAAGGAGAATGGGGCAGATTAGTTGGTGAATTAGGGCTATTATTTGGAATTTCCTTGATATTAGCAAGATGCTACTTGGGTATTGAACTTTTGATAAAATCGTATAAAAAAATAAAAAATAATAATATATTCCCTTGGATGCTTATGAGTTATGGATTTTTACTAATTCTCCAAAATCAACTTGGCTCTCCAAATAGTTTAGGTTTTACTGTGACATTGGGAGGACTGGCACTGGCATCATTAAACCATAATTATGCATAAATTAGGAATGGTTATAATTCTTATAGGAAACTATCATAAAGATAAGCAAGAGAGTATGATACGTTACTCAAATATGCTATATCTTGGATTTTTAGATGCTGGATATTGCTGTAAAATTTGGACTCCACCTGTTATTTTTGGAAGACTAATTAGTTCAACTTCATTTGGGCTTGGAAAGTGGATGAGCTATTTAGATAAATTTATTGTTTTTCCAATTGTTTTACGCTTCCTTACTTCATTTTACAATTCAAAGAATACGATCTACCATATTTGCGATCACTCCAATTCAATATATTTACCACACATTTATGGAGAAAGTAAAGGAATTACTTGCCATGATGTTTTAGCAATAAGAGGAGCCTTGGGATATTCAGATGCATATTGCGACGCTTCATTTTTTGGAAAACTACTTCAGAAATGGATACTTAATAATTTAAAGAATGCAAAAATATTAACAGCAGCCTCTGAGTTTACATTAAAACAATTAAATGAATTATCTCCTAAAACTGAAAATCAGAAAAGAGAAATAATTTATCAAGGTTTTAATGCAAATTTTTCTATACTTTCTAAAGAAGAAGTCAAAGTAATACTAAGTACTTTAAATTTAGATAATAAACCCTATATATTATGTGTAGGTTCTTCACAGCTTCGAAAAAATAGGATTATTTTAGTAAGAATGTTGGAAAAGCTTGGGCATAGATGGGAAGGTGTCATTTGTTTTGCTGGAGAAGAATTAGATGACACAATAATAGAATTAGGCACAGAATTGAACCTTTTATCAAGAATAGTTTCAATAAAAAGTCCAAATCATGAAACCTTAGTAGCCTTATATAAAGGATGTGAAGCTTTCATTTTCCCTTCTTTTTCTGAGGGTTTTGGAATGCCACTGATAGAAGCTCAAGCTTGCGGGGCTCCAGTAATAGCAAGTTCAGTTGCACCAATGCCAGAAATTAGTGGTGATTCGGCTATTCATGTTTCACCAGATGATTCGATAGGGTTTGCAGAAGCCTTTCTCAAATTAAAGGATATTGAATATAGAGAACGTGTGATATTTAATGGATTTGAAAATATAAAAAGGTTTGATAGAAGACTAATGATTGATAACTATTTGAAATTATATAATTAGGCTAAATTATAAAATGATAAAAAAAATCCTTACTCTTTTAATGCCATGGAGATTTCAAAGATTATTATTGATTAAGTGGTTTGGATATAAGATTCATCCTACTGCTAAAATTGGACTAGCTTGGATATATCCTACTTATTTAGAAATGTGTGAAAACTCAAGAATTGACCATTTAAATATTGCAATAAATTTAGATAAAATTGTTTTAGCCAAAGAAGTTTCAATTGGTAGAGGTAATTGGATTACAGGATTCCCTACTAATACAAGTTCGCTACATTTTAAGCATCAATTTGATAGAAAAGCAGAACTCCTTATAGGGGAAAGTTCATCTATTACAAAGAATCACCATCTTGATTGTAC
>CANCKV010000239.1 GCA_947378615.1 Chitinophagaceae bacterium
CTGGAAGAGGGTCGAGTAAAAGCAGAAATATCTGTATTTGAAGTAAAAGAGTTTATTGAAGAAATTTTTGATGAAATAAGTGCAGTAAAGAAAAAAGCGCAAGAAATAAAACATGACTGTTTAGTAAATAATTCCTTCAAAACAGATAAAAGGTTATTGAAAAATATTCTTCTTAATCTTTTGAGTAATGCCATAAAATTTTCTCCAGAAGATGGACTTATTTTATTATTAGTTGAAATAAAAAACGCAAACTTGTATATCACTATAAAAGACAGTGGAATCGGTATTTCCCAACAGGATCAAGAACATTTGTTTAGTAGCTTTTATAGGGCTAGTAATGCAGTTAATATTCAGGGCACAGGGCTAGGTTTGCACATAGTTAAGCGATATACAGATATTTTACAGGGAGTAGTATCACTTCATAGTGAGATAGATAAAGGCACGACGGTGAGTTTACAGCTTCCAGAACTTGAAGTTTGATTAAATTTACTAGCGTTCTTAATATTTATATTATGTTTGTCTATAATTATTCCCGACAAGGCAGCTTTCATAATAATTATGTAGTCTATAATTTGATTCAACTTTTTACAAGTTTACAGTATCAGGGATAGTTGTTTGAGTTTACAATACCCATAAATTAATTCCAGAAAGTATGAACTTTTTAAGTAAGTTTTTTTTAGGTGGCAAAAGTGCTGAAAAGTATTTTGAGAAGGCGTTTGAAGAAGAAACGGTTTATCATAATTACAAAAAAGCTGCTGTATATTATGAAAAAGCTGCTGACTTAGGATTGTCAAAGGCACAGTATTATTGTGGGTATATCTTTCTAAAAGGAAGAGGAGTACCAAGAAATTATACTAGGGCATTTGAGCTTTTAGAAAAAGGAGCAAAACAAAACTATCCACAAGCCCAATATTTACTATCTCAAATGTATTTTAGTGGAGAAGGAGTAAAAAAAGATGAAGTTAAGGGCGAAGAATGGCTTAATAAATTTAAAGAACATAATCTTCCTCCACAAAGGCTTAGCTTTCACTGTTTTTAGATCATACTTTCTTACTATTTCTTTAGTTTGAATAAATCAACTATCATTTTGTTCATTATTCTTGAGAAATATTTTTTGTCATAGAGTGGAATGAAACGCCAATATCCTTTGTAATTAAATACCCACCTCATAATCCCCTTTAAATCTTTTGTTTTCACACAACGGCGTAAATCCCTGTCAAAAATGGCAATCTCAGTTTCTTTATTTTCATTTTTCTTATTAAGAACAGGAACACTTTCTTTCCCAAAAGCAATTTGTTTTAATCCATCAATAAAACTATTATTTGTAAATCTGCTGTAAGGCATCCAAGAATTTGTTCTAGGATCAACTTCTATCAGATAATAGGAGTCCCGTTCTTTATGATAGATATAGCCAATACTAGCAAAGCTATTTAAACCTACACTACGCCCGAGTTGTTGCAAAGACTTTTCAATTTTCTCATTCCTGAAATAAATTCGTCTTGTGGTGAATGAAAATTTATTATTCATGTAGGACAATACCCTTGCTGCCTGATAACAGATTAATTCTCCTCCAGAAAATAAGGCTTCAACCCCGATATCATCTCCCTCAATAAATTCTTGAATCACGATATTTTTCTTATCATGTAATTCATTTATTTTATCTTCCAATTCATTTGGTGCCTCACACTTCCTGATACCTGTCCCAGAAAAGCTAAAATCTACTTTCAATAGTACAGGGAAATCTATTTTTTTTCCGATTGCTTCAAAATCATTCTCTTCTGCAAAATTGAGATAACGTGGAGTAGTAATGTTGTATTTTTCAAAAACAGTGCTCATGCCAATTTTTGAAGATAACATACCTCTATTTTCAATCTTATTTAGCGGCATTATCTTTACAAACAAGTCTTCTTCAATGATATTTTCATTCATCAACTTAATAGTCTCGTCATCAAGTAATACTACCTTATCAAATTCACTCCCTTTTTCCTTTATCAGTTTTATAAGGGAATCTACAAATATGGCTTTGTCTTTACTTACCTCTATCCATTCATCATAATAACTGTTCGAACGAAGCCAACAGGTATCACAACAAAACACTACAACTTTGTACCCTGCTTTCTTATACATAAAGGGCACTTCGCCTGGCGTGTCAAAAAAATCTGAAAAGGAGGTTAATAATACTGTGTACATGTTGATTTAATAAGTGAGTTAACTTTAATACCGTTAAAGTTAATAAATATGTAACAAAAAAATTCTTTATCTTTATCAAACAAAATAAAAAAGCAATTATAGGAATTTATCTTTAAATGAATACTTATCATTGCATTTATTTTATATTATTTTCTTTGCTGTTGCATAAATATTTCTCATGCGGATTTTGGATATAGGCCTTTTTAAAAATAAACATTTTTTAGCACTAGTAGGTAATGGCATCATTTCTGTCTTTAGTGTCGTAATGATGTCGTTGATTTATCGTGCTCTTGATAAAGTTCAAGTGGGAAGCTGGTTTTTCTTTCTTACCGTGTACGGACTTGCAGATTCTATCCGAAATGGTTTTCTTTCTACTGCTACAGTCAAATTCTATAGTGGCACTAATGAGGAAAGGGGAAATGAAGTTTTAGGTTCAATATGGTTTCTTGCTTTAGCCGTAACAACAATACTAGGGATTCTCAATTTATGTTTTTTGCCTTTTCTTGGTCATTTTGCCAATCCAAGTATTGCAGCTACTATTCACTGGTTTGCGCTTACACTTATTAGTGCATTACCTTACACAATTGCGTATTGGATTCTAGTCGCAGATGAAAGATACATTCCAATTTTATGGCTTCGCATGATAAATAGTGGTTCAATGATTTTGATTGTAGCTGTACTCATGTATCTTAACAAGATGAGTCTTCATAATCTGTTGTTGTTCAATTTTCTTACTAATTGTATAACAAGCCTTGCTGCATTCTCAGCAAAATTAATTAAAAACAAAACTTTCTTTAGCCGCAGTTGGGAATGCATCATCGAAATAGCCAACTTTGGAAAATACAGTCTAGCTACCAATTTAAGTTCCAATCTTTTGAGTAGTACCAATACATTTATTTTGAACTTTTTTCTAGGTCCAGCTGCTGTAGCAGTTTACACATTGCCATCTAGGTTAATGGAGATAATTGAAATACCATTACGCAGTTTTGTTGGAACAGGAATGTCAGGGATGGCTGCTGCATTTAATAATAATGATATGGAGAAGGTTGGTGCTATATTCAAAAAATATTCTGGTATGTTAACCTGGGTTTTCATTCCTATAGCAATTTTGGCATTTATTTTCGCAGATTTTGCCATTGGATTATTAGGGGGAGGTAAATATATTCATACAGAAGCGCCTAACGTATATAGACTATTTATGTTAATGGCTATCCTATATCCAATTGATCGATTTAATGGGGTAACACTCGATATCATTCATTTGCCAAAAATGAATTTTTATAAAGTTCTAATCATGCTTGTTGCTTGTATAATAAGTGATGTTGGAGGATTAATGATTTCAAAAAGTATCTATGGAGTTGCCTTTGCATCACCTTTCACTTTATTAACCGGAATTCTTGTTGGCTACATCGCATTAAAGAAACATATTGATTATTCCTTTAAAGATGTCTTTACCATTGGATTTAAAGAATGTGTCAATTTGATTCAAGTAAAAATACTAATTCCTTTTTTTAATTATAAACCCAAATAATAATGTCAGGTCTTTTATATTAATCCACTATAAATAAAAAGGGAGAAACTTATTATCTATTAAGTTTCTCCCTTTTCATTTATTAACAACGTTGCAAAAAATTACCACTTATCTACTTCTTCATGATGCGTCGGAGGTTGACTATCTGCTTTTTCTTCATTCGTAGTTTCAGAAATAATAGGTTCTTCTACTTTTACTTCTTTAATTTCATCAGAAACTAATACTTCAGTTTGAATTTGAACAGGCTGCTCGTGTTCTTCATAATCATTGCTGTATTCATCAAAATCGTAATTAGTTAACAATTCAGTCTTGATATAAACAACAGCTTCTTCCAACCCTTTTACAAACTTATTGATATCCTCTTGATAGACATAAATACTTGATCTATCAAATCCTCTATCATCAAATCTTTTACGACTTTCAGTAATGATTAATGAAAAAGTATTATTACGTGTTTCCCTAATATCGAAGAAGTAAGTTCTCTTCTTTCCTGCTCGTACTTTTTGACTGTAAGCAGTCACCATTTTCTTATCGTTATACTCGTATCCCACAATTTTCTATTTTATTGTTCAAAAAGACATTACAAATATAGTGTCTGTGTTGATATTTTAACATTCTATCTATTTTTTTATAGAAAATATTTTAAATTGATGAAGTATTTATCACATTTATATGAGAATAAAGAATGAAGACACCATTCATCCACAAAAAATAATATAATTTGAAGATTTCATTTTTCTATTCGATACTTTATCCCAATTTTGATTTAAGCACACCCCTGAAATCATGTTTCATTTCTTCTGTCATCGTTTCTTTGGGAATTAAGAAAAAAGATTTTTCATCGAAATAAAGATGAAAAAAATGCGGACTTTCAAAGTATCTAGTAAATGTATTCCATTGCCATACTACATAACCCATTTCATTATCAAGCCTAATTTCTGATTCACTTATAAAGATGCTAAAAGAATCCTTGAAAGTTGATGATTTACGATAAATAGAATAAGGTAAAACAAACCAAATACTAATCATCATAACTATCCAAATACAACTACCCATAAAAAACGGTTCCGGTCGTATTTTTTTTGTGTAAAACAAGATAGCAGCAATGATTGCAAATGCATTTACTAATAGAATCATTATTCTTATATCATTTCTAGAAAAAAAATGATATCGTAATGCATGAATTGTTTTCTCTTTGTTGTATTTAAAATCAAATCTCATTTTGTATTTATGAAAAGTATAAATTGACAAATATAACATTTGAGATAACTTCAATTTAATTTATAATAAATATTCAACCACAACACTTATATATTATTGTAACAAATATTCATTTTTTGAATCTTCTAAAGGAAAAATAATTGAAAGGCAAGAGGCAAAAGTGAATTCTAGCTTGTACGTATAAAAAGCAACCACTTTTAGTGCCTTTCAACATGTAACTCACTAAAAGTATTCACTTTAAGTGCCTTGCAACATGTAACTTACTAAAAGCATTCACTTTTAGTGCCTTTCAACTTGTAACTTACTAAAAGCATCCACTTTAAGTGCCTTTCAACTTGTAACTTACTAAAAGCATCCTCTTTAAGTGCGTAAATAGTTGCAACGCACTTAAAGAGGTTGCTTTTGCCTTTTTATTTTGCGAAACTGACTTAAAGAGGATGCTTTTGCCTTTTTATTTTGCGAAACTGACTTAAAGAGGATGCTTATTCCTTTATATTCTGTGAAACTTACTAAAAGCATCCTCTTTAAGTGCGTAAATAGTTGCAACGCACTTAAAGAGGTTGCTTATGTCTTTTTATTTTGTGAAACTGACTTAAAGAGGATGCTTTTGTCTTTATAAATTTTGAAACTCATCAAAAGTGAATTTTAACGGAGACACGAAACTCGGTGGGCTGCCTCGAAGCGTTTCCTCACGCAGCGAAAAACTTTTATGCACCCTTTAACTTTTAATACCTATTGAATTGGAAATTTTATCTTTAAAACTAATGATTATCAAAACAGATAAATATTTCAAAAAAAATGACATTTAACCAATCATGTTTTAGTACTATATTTACCGACAATTTTTATGAGCATGAGCAGGGAATTAAACAAACCAATTATAGGGTTTACAAGTGGAGATTTAAATGGTATAGGTATTGAGTTAATAATCAAATCACTTAGTGAC
>CANCKV010000240.1 GCA_947378615.1 Chitinophagaceae bacterium
TTTTAAAAGAGATAATAAGTAGCAATTTCAATTAAAACAGGCGCTTTCGTTGAAATTTTAATTGATAAAAAAGAGATTTAAATTACGCATTGCTACGAGCTAAGATATATCGAAGTCCCTATTACTAATCAGATATTCTTTCTCTTACAATTTTATTTTACTTACTAAATCCTTAGTAAACTCTTCAGAACCTTGTTTATTTAAATGAAAGATATCTGCAAACTTCTCAAAATGATCATTGTAGTTGGGATTGCAACTATAATCTAAGAATGTTACAGTAGGAAATGATTTTGTTATTTCAAGTAATTTATTCTTTCTTTCATTTGGTATTTCAGGAGCAATTGTTGGAGAAATTACCACATAAGTTGGAATATTCGCATCTACACATTTTTGAAGAAATTGTTTGTAAAAGCTAAGTGCAAGCGTATCTGTTTTAGCTTGTACCATTTTACTTTCCTTCTTAGATTGTTCAACTATTTTTTTTGTATAGTCAATTGTTGCTGCATCCATTGTTTTATTTAAAGGATCGTATCCATTTTCATCTGAAGCTATTTTGTTTTCAAATAATTTATTATTAGTCGCTATAAAAAGGGAAGAATTGAAAGGGTAAATAGCACTATATAATTTATATCTTTCATAAGGACTTGCAGTCTCAACATACTTAATCAGTTCAGGATGCTTATTACAGTAAGGTAACAAAATAGACAACTTTTCATATTTGCCACTACCAACAAAAAACTCCCACGTATTGATATCGAGAATAACCAATTTTGGCTTTTTCCTATTAAAGATGACATCTTCCAAAGCAGCATAATAAGGTATCATTTGCCCATCCCTTCCTACATTATAACAAGATTTCCCCAATGCTTTTGACAGAATTGATGGCGAATAATGTCGTACTGCCCTAGAGCTCCCAAAAACAATAATATCTTGATTTGCACTATCAACAGAGTAAGTTGTTTGAGCAAATTGTCCCTTGTGTTGATTAAAATATAATTGTCTCATCATCAAGCCAATTAGCTGATCAATGATAACCACAACAATTATAAAAAGAAATAAGCGCTTTAAAAAAAGTGTCATGAGGCGGGGATTAAATTAGAATTGAAAATAGATAAATTGTCCTCCATTGAATACGCCAAAAATCAAGATTGCAACAATCATTGAAACGATGGAACCCCACCTGATAAAAATGTTTGGATGCTGAAAGAAATTGTATTTTGTTGGCAAATACTCTTTTTTATATTCAATAATAAAAAGTAATGCGATTGCCAAAATACAATGTCCAAAATTACTTACACTATCACCTAAGAATGGATGTTGACCAAACGTTTTTAGATTGTGTATCACAGTCATTGCATTTTCCATGGAAGTTGCACGGAAAAATATCCAAGCAAAAGTGACTAATAACACGATGAAAAGTTGTCGTGCAACGTCAGTTATCTTTTTACTAATGTGTAATTTCAGGTGCATATCTTTAGTAAAAGGTGTGATGATCATCCCAATTATTGAAAAGAAAGCATGCAACGCACCCCATACTATGAAAGTATAATTAGCACCATGCCATACTCCACTTATTAGAAATACAATTAAAAAATTACGATACACTAATAGTTTCGGTACTCGATTGCCTCCTAAAGGGAAATATAAATAATCACGAAACCATGTGGAAAGAGATATGTGCCATCGACTCCAAAACTCATTAATTGATTTTGCAAAATAAGGTCGTCTGAAATTTGTCATTAAATCGAAGCCCATCGTTTTGGCACTACCAATTGCGATGTCTGAATAACCTGAAAAGTCACAATAAATCTGAGCAGAGAAGAAAAGACAGGCAATCGCAATAGAACTTCCATTATGCACTTCTGCATGGTCAAAAATTGAATTGACATAAATAGAAAGCCTATCAGCAACCACTAATTTTTTGAAAAAACCCCAAAGCATCTGTTTCAAACCATCCACCATATTGGCATAATCGAACTCGTGGTTTTCATGCATTTGGTGTAAAATGTTTTGTGGACGTTCGATAGGTCCTGCCACTAATTGTGGGTAAAACATTACATATAAACTATAAATTCCAAAATGCTTTTCTGCCTTTTGATTGCCACGATATACTTCAATTGTATAACTCATCGCTTGAAAAGTATGGAACGACAACCCAATAGGCAATAATATAGAAAGAAAAGGAAGTGGATTCCTTGCATTAAAATTATTAAGTAGAATAGAAATATTTGTGTTTAAAAAATTGTAATACTTAAAGAAAACCAATACCCCAATATTAGCGACTAGACTACAAAGCAATAATTGTTTTCGTTTATTTGCCTCAGTAGTATTTTCTATTAATATCCCGGCAAAATAATCAACAACAATTGTGAATCCTAATATCAAAATATAAACAGGCACAAATGCCATATAGAAATAGCAACTTGCAGCCAATAAAAGTCCCCAACGAAATTTATGGGGAAGGATAAAATATAATGCAGTGACAATTATGTAGAAGAGAACAAAGACTACAGAATTAAAAATCATATTTTCCTTTAATTTAAATATTTAATCCTCCGCACGCACTGATAACTTGACCTGTTATATAACTACTTAAATCACTAGCTAAGAATAAAGTAGTATTTGCAATTTCCTCACTTTTGCCAAAACGTCCTAAGGGTATTTTTTTCAAGAAGTCGGCAGCACCATCTCCACCTTGCAAATAATGGGTCATATCTGTTTCCACAAAACCTGGCGCAATTGCATTGCAACGGATATTTCTACTGCCCAATTCAGCTGCAATAGATTTTGTAAATCCAATGATTCCTGCTTTACTTGCCGCATAACTACTTTGCCCTGCATTGCCTCTGATTCCAATGATAGAGCTCATGTTAATGATACTGCCTGATTTTGCCTTCATCATAGGTTTAATCACCTGTTTAGTAATATTGAAAACACTCTTTAGGTTAGTATCAATTACTTCGTCCCATTGCTGTTCTGTCATTCTCAATAAGAGGTTGTCCTTACTGATACCAGCATTATTTACACAAATATCTATGGAACCAAACTCTTTCAAAACATCTGCAACAAAGGATTCTGCCTGTGCAAAATCGGCAGCATTGCTTTTATATGCCTTTGCTTTTACGCCAAAAGATTGAAGTGTATTTTCTAAGGCTATAGCTTTTTCTGCACTACTATCACTCACATAAGTAAAGGCTACAGATGCTCCTTGAGACGCTAATTTTAATGCAATTGCTTCACCAATTCCACGTGCTCCACCAGTTACGATAGCCACTTTATTTTCTAATAATTTCATCTTTTAAGTGTTTATAAAGTGTCAAATATAAGGTACGAAAGCATTACATCACAAAAGGTAAAAATGTTCATCTTTTTAAAATGTTAAACAGCCCATTACTTTTGACATTTTTAAGTGATTTTGCTTGGCTACTATTCTAAAAGCAATAGCATTATTACCGCAACATTTTTGACCTATTATTGATAAATCAAACCATAAAACAATCTGTTTTCTTGAAATTATTATTTTACTGATGCTCCCTGAAGGTCTCCACATTGTATCTGAAGGTTTCACGGTAGTATCGGGAAACCTTCAGAGGATCTCCGGAGACCTACATATACTCCCGTAAGATTTACAATAGTAGCTTGGAAACCTTACGAAGTGAACTGTAGATTTTCAAGGAGTATCTGTAGGTCTCCAAATCATACCGTAAGGTCTTCAGAAAGAGCAAAATTTAGTAATATTATTATCCTATTCAACAGCCGATACAATAAAACCTTGTTTTTTTAGCAAACTTATTTCGCCTGATTCTCCTCCCAAATGTGCTGCACCTACGGCAAAGAAACTAGATTTCTGTTTGATTTCCTTACTGATTATCTGCAACCAATTTTTGTTTCTATTATCAAGCATAACCGCCTCGTAGTTACTAAAGTCGGGGTCTTTAACGGTCATTTCGTGTAGTTCGTTAATGTCTTTGCTTTTATAAATGGTTAATAATTCATTGAAACTCTTCTTAGTACTATCTAGATGATAAAGAAATTCTTTTAGCATGATTGCTTGAGTCTTAGTAGGAATTGTATCTAAAACACTCATCTGAAAATCAATCGTCTCTAAACCTTTTAGAGGTATGTTTTTTTCTTTAGCAAGATTCTGAAAGGCAGTTTCCCATGCCTCCGGAGAACAACCTAAGAGTGAAGGAAACACAGCGCTCATCAGCATAATTGGCTTTACTTTTCCCATTAATCCAAAAGGCATTGAAGAATTCTTTTCAAAAATAGTTTTCATACTATCATAATCACTCTTAGAAACAAGATGTTCGAGGCTTTCATTATCTTTCATCAGAGAGTGTTGCATAGTTTTTACCATGAGTAAGGGGTCATTCATATCTACTTCAAGAAACAATTGTTGAGTAGAAGTAAAGCATTGTTTCAGCGTACTGTCAATTTTTATTTGGTCGGCACACATCAAGTGAATCGTGCCGTATAAATAGGAAGGATGTTTTAAGCCATTTCCTGTGATTTTCCATAATAAAGCTTTTTCTTTTGGTGCTTGCGCATAGATATTTACTAACAAAAAGAAAAAGAATGTCAGCGAAATAAATAGTCTCATAAATACAATATTTGCAGGTGATTTTACCACTAGGAAAACAAGGGAAAACAAGGAACACTAAGTTTTCAAATTGAAGAATTTTTATTAGTAAACTTTATAAATCCTTGTGTCACTTTGTGGTAGGATCTCTTAAATAGTCAAAAAAGATTTGGCATAAAAAAAGCCTCCTCACTAGAGGAAGCCAATTTTATAATTTATCAACCTATTAAATTAAAGATTGAATTTTTTTGTCAAGAACACTTTTAGGTACTGCACCGATTTGTTTATCTACAACAACGCCATTTTTAATAAAAAGAATTGCAGGAATAGATGTAATGCCAAAATTGACACTTACATTAGGATTTACATCCACATTTACTTTTCCAATTTTCACTCTTCCTTCATATTCCTTACTTAGCTCTTCAATAACAGGTCCGATAGCACGGCAAGGTCCACACCATTCAGCCCAAAAGTCAATCACATTTAATGTTTTGCTTTCCAGTACTTCAGACTGAAAATTAGCATCTGTAAATTCTAAAGCCATTTTCTTAATTTTTAATTATTATCGAGATGATTCTCCATTTTCAATTATAGGCGTCAAATATACGCCCAAAGATTTCTGTATGCTTAATTGACTTTTCAACAAATGGTTATAATGACGAGAATGCAGTAATAACCTGACAATTGGGCGGAAATAAAATAAAATTTACAATGAAAATGGATAATTATAGGTGAAGACGATTGAAATCAACTTGTGTTTAAAGGTGTTAATCTAAATTTATAACTTGAATCTAAGACTAATTATATCCCGTTTAAATTATTTCAATCAAATCATTTAATCATTATTCTATATTCGCCGCTATGACTAAAGTTTATCTTAAAAGAAAAATTGCTTACCGTATCGCTAACGGTCATCCTTGGATTTATGGAAATGAAATAGATACAATAGATGGAGAAGTGGAAGCAGGTAGTATTGTGGATGTATATTTTCATGATAAAAAACCTGTTGGACGTGGCTATATCAACCAACAATCCCAAATTGCCATTCGATTGCTAACTCGCAAATCAGAGGAAATAAATGAAGCTTTTTTTCTAAATAAAATAAAACAGGCTTGGCAGTATCGCCAAAAAATAGGCTACACCGAAAACTGTCGTTTGATATTTGGCGAAGCTGATTATTTACCCGGATTGGTCATTGATAAGTTCAACGACTATTTTGTGATTCAAACTTTGTCATTAGGCATTGAGAAATGGAAGGATGCGATTGTAAAAGCCTTAGAAACTATTTTTAGTCCAAAAGG
>CANCKV010000241.1 GCA_947378615.1 Chitinophagaceae bacterium
AATAAAGTATCAACTATTGCATTAAAAATGTTTTTTAAACATAAAATAGAAGGTCATGTATAATGGTATTTTAAGTTTTCATAGTGTGTTGAGATGGATTTTCTTGTTTTTGTTGGGTGTAAATATTGTTCGTAGTCTATTCCCTACAATAAAGCATTACAATGGTGAAAATCTTAATTGGGGACGATGGCTGATAATAACCACTTATTTCAACCTTTTTACTTCTGTGTATTTGTACTTTTTTGGCAAATATGGTATCACCCTTTTGAGTATTCAAGGGTATCGCTATTCAGACATTTTCTACATTCCCTATTTGAGATTTTGGTTAGTTGAACATCCTTTAATGATGCTGTTATCGATGTCAATAATTGGCACTGCCTATAAGATTTCAAAAAGTAACACCTTAATTGATAATAAATATCGAATGATGTCGTTTTTATATATAATGGCTCTTTGTATCATTTTGGCCGCCATTCCTTGGCCCTTTCACAACCCCGAAATAGCAAGAGAAGTGGTAAGGATTTCTTACTAAAAAACAACATTAGATTGACTGAACGAAAAGGTTTGAATCGATTTGCACCACAAATAAGAACGCTACTCAAATGGTTATCATTTTCAAAATCTCGATTTTATTTAATTACACATATTAATTATGTCTGACTTATTATTTGTTATTGACAGTATTGCAAGATGGATATTGTTGTTTTTGTTATTAGTTAATGTAATATTAGTTATTAAGCCTGTATTAAGAAATTATACTTCTAACCAGTCGTTATTTCCTACGTTCTTAACTTATGCCGCTTATTTTAATTTAGTCTCAGCATTCACGCTATTCTTTTGGGGTCCTAAGGGGATGATTACTTTGATGGACAATGGAATGGGCATGAAAAACATTTCTACTCATTCATCAATTAGCCAACTCCTAATTTCACAAATGGGTATGATATTAATTTCATTATTGCTGATTATACTATACAAATGTATTTCAAAAAAAGAGATGCCGTTAAGAGAGAAATACATGATGATGTCTTATTTATACATCACTGTATTCAGCATATTAATGGTCACCCATCCCTTACATATTGCCCAAAGAGAAGGAGAAAATATTGGTATAGCACTCTTTTTTCACTAATAATGTAAAGCAAGGGTAGAAAAGTGCGGATTAACGTCGTATTTCTATTTCTTAATAAATCTTGCCCAACCTACTTGAGAATAAATTCAGCATCAACGGCTAAATGGGCTCACAAAGCAAATGTTTTTCCCTTAAACGTTTAAAAAAACGACCAATCAAAGGCAAACAAACTAATTCAAAGAATGAAAAAACCCATTCAAAGGGTCATAAAACGACCATTCAAGGATGGAAAAACGCATACAAAGAGTCAGTAAATGCAGGTCAAGGATAAAAAAATGGTGGATACTACTCAAAAAACACAAGCAAGTACTTAACAAATGACTTCTAAGTGTCAATAAATTGATAGGAGGAGTAAAAAAATGCAATCGAAGGATGAATAAATCGATGCGTATTTTGGTAATAAATCGTGACTTTACAACTTTTATAACTTAATTTAATTTTCCAATTTTATGATTATCGTTAAAATTTAAAGAATGAATTAATATAAGGTAAAGGGTATTTAAACTCAACCTGTTTTAAAAGTATGATTCAATGAATATTTTGTCAATTTGTACAAATTACTTTTTTATCACCCCTTGATTCACATTATTACTCAATTCCATTAATATTTTCCTCAAACGCTTGCAGTGGCTATATTCGCAGTATGTATTTGTTAGAGGTAAAAGAGATTTGTAAAAAAGAAGTAAAGGGCAATGGCTTAAAAGGTATTGTTCTAAATCAAATGCCTTCTGAAAAGGTGGCGATTGCAGGAGAAACAGGGTCAGGAAAAAGTACTTTACTAAAGATAATTGCAGGATTTGTACAGCCTGATAGTGGTGAAGTATATTTTAGGAACAAAAGAGTCAAAGGCCCAAACGACACATTAATACCGGGGCATGAAAGCATTGCTTATCTATCTCAGCAATTTGAATTACCGCATTTTCTTACGGTCGAACAAGTCTTGATTTATGCCAATCCATTGAGTGATGAAGAAGCAGCTAACGATGAATCAGCTAAAGAAATCTATTCTTTATGCGAAATAACACATTTACTGAAGCGAAGAACGGATGAACTATCAGGAGGAGAAAGGCAACGAGTGGCATTAACTAGATTATTATTAACCAAACCAACATTGTTATTGCTTGATGAACCATTCTCAAATCTTGATTTGATACATAAGAATACCTTGAAATCAGTAATCAATATAATTGGAAGAAAACTTAATATTAATTGTATTCTTGTTTCCCACGACCCTCTTGACACGCTATCTTGGGCAGATAAAATTATCGTGATGAAAGATGGAGAAATTGTTCAAACAGATACGCCTCAAAATATTTATTGGCATCCAAAAAATGAATATGTCGCAGGATTATTCGGACAATATATGGAAGTCGATAAAGAATTGGCAAATTTCTTTTCCATTGAAAGCACTTTTAATAACAATCCTCCGCCAATATTCCTGCGACCTGAGATGATTCATATTTCAAACACTTTTAATAAATATGCCAAGGAAGTAACAATTACTGATTTGAATTATTATGGTAGCTATCTAGAACTAACAGTAGTATGTGCCGACAAAAAAATGCTTGTCAAAACAATTAAAATGGATACATTCAAAGTTGGAGATTGCATATTTATTTCCGTTCTTTAATTCGTATGAAGAAAAAGAAATGAAATATTTTTTGTATTCGTTATTTTTGCGCATTAAATTTTTGGATTAATGAAATTGATTTGTTTTGGATTTTTACTCTTATTGATTGCCTGTGAACAGGATACGAAACAAACCGTTGGAAAAAATACACCAAATAATAACTTAGAAATAACTGATGAAGACAGAATTGAAACAGGTAAAAGTATCTTTTTACAGAAATGTGCATCTTGCCATTCCATCAATATGAATCTTACAGGGCCTGCCTTAAAAGGTGTATCAAAAAGGTGGGAAAGCAAAGAAAAACTGTATGAATATATTCGTAACCCACAAGTTGCCATTGCAAAAAATAATTATGCAAAAGAACTTTTTTACAAATGGAATAAGGTACCGATGCCTCCCTTTACTTACCTAACTGACGATGACATCAATTCGATACTTTTATACATAAAAAGTGGAAGTAGCAAAAAACAAAATGAACTTCAATAATCAAGTTGAAATTTACAATTGAAGTGGGAATAATAGCATCAATGGGACGGAGAGAATATTTCTATTTTGATTTTCATAAAAAGATAAGATTGTAAAAGTGCAAAGAATTATAATATTCATTTTTCAAGACTTTGTTGTCAGTAGAATTCAAGCTAAAACCTAATAAATTTTTCACCGCTCTTCAATCAAAATAAACTCAATGCGTCTCTTTACTTATCTTAAATACTTTTTTTACATTTCCATCAATTGGAATATTATCATTGCTTTTTATATCATTTTTCATGAAATAAAAGGAGAACGCAAATACGGTATAAAAACTATAGGTATTGACAACCTGAATTCATTAGATGATGAACAAAGCGAACACGCCACGATTTATATGCCAGTTGTTTATGCCGTAATTGAAAAAGTCTTTCTGCAATTAAATATTTCTAAAGTCAATCACCTATTAGATATTGGCTGTGGCAAAGGAAGAGCAATTTGCGTAGCTGCTGCGAAAGGTTGCAAACAAGTAAGTGGTATTGATATTTCTAAGGCTTTGTGTATGGATGCATTACAAAATCTAACGGTTATTCAACAACAACATCCCGCCCTTTTGGCAAAAGTAATTCTTAAAGATGCCTTTCAATATGAGATTCCTCAAGATGTAGATTGTATTTTTCTATTTAATCCTTTTGACGAATTTCTAATGGAAGGTGTAGTCAAAAACATCAAGAAATCAATAGCACTCCATCCGAGAAAAATGACCGTTATCTATGCAAATCCAATCTATAAATCACTATTTACAGATACAGGTTTCAAAGAAACATTTTATTATAAAAGTATGAAGTACATAGAGGTAAGCATCTTAGAATATTAGACTTTTTTTGGAATACATCCATAGTTCACAACTTCCTTTAGCCAATACTCGCTCAAAAAACACAAATACATGCGAACAGGACATTCATACCTGTGTCTTGGACAATAATACATTCTCTCTATACAAAATATCGTTACATCAAATTATCAGACAACCACAACAATTTACCACTAATCTACTTTGACCCATTCAAACCAACACTTGCAGCATCAGGACAACTAATTATAGTTTTCATACACTTTCTTTGTTAATTATTTTACCGATTACGATTGCAACAGGATGAATAAAATAACAAAACATAATTGCACGTTTGCCAACTCTTCTTCAAGGTTTACAAATTCGTTATTATCAAATCAATCCTTCATTTCTTCTTTTCTTTTCATCAACAATAAATTTATGAAGAATAAATATTACAGTTCACGAACTGCCACTACCTATTTGTCCAAAATGTCCTTAATGTCACTGTTACTTTTGATGGCGGCAGTAACTAGCTTTGGACAAAATATAACTACAGGCGATTTTCGTACTAATGGCACTGCCACCTTTAGTTCTCCCACAAATTGGCAGACTTATGATGGTAGTAATTGGGTAAATGCCACATCAGGGCCTGCAAATGCGGCCACTGCCACTGCCACCGCTACAGTTGATACACAGTTTTATGTAAAATCTACTATCGGTGCCATTGTAACGACAATACCGAATATCACCACAACAGCCTCTACCACAATTACCGTTCCTTCCACTGCTTTATTAGCAAAGGGACAGTATGTAAGTGGTCCATTTATTCCAGGAAATGCCACCATTTCTTCTATCACTAATTCCACACAATTTGTGCTATCTGCTGCTGCGTTAGCGGGTACAGGTACTTTGACTTTCTCTGTTCCCAATAAGATTACAGGGGTTACATGGACTGCAAATTCAAGTAAGATTACCTTCAATTCGGCTAACCTAATAGGAACACCTGCTGCAGGACAACCAATTAGTGGTGGAAACATTCCTGCAAACGCCTTTATATATTCTGTCTCTTTGAATGGAGCTAATTCTACCATTCAAATATCGACAAATACCACAACTCCTGTTGCCACTACGATTGCAAATGCAAGCACAAATGCTACACTTAGCTTTGGTAGTCAATTAGGCAATAATACTATTATGGAACTACAAACACCTCCTTCTCCTATTTATGTCGGGATGCCGCTGAATGGACCGGGTTTGGGTTTTGGGGCAATATATGTAACTGTAATAAACGTAAATGGAAATCCAAACTGTATTCAGATGAGTGCAGCACCATCTTCAAGTCGCCCCTCTAACTTTCTTATCATTGGTGGCTTGCAAATGTCAATCAGTACTTACTTAGGGGCTATCAATAGTGGAACTATTGCAGTAGGCAATTTGGTGGTAGGTACAGGAATACCTGCGGGTACTACGGTAACCTCTGTTTCGGGTAATCGAATCACCTTTTCACAACCTGCTAATGCCCAAGCATTTACCCTAATACCTCCTGCCACCTTGAGTTTTTATCCTGCAAATACTTCAATTGCCAACGTCTTTATCAATCATAAAACGGTAGTTGATGAAAGCAATACTGCCCTCATCAATAATTTGTATGTCAATAACGCCTTAAGTTCAAATGCAGGGGTAGGTGCTGCCTACTCAAATGCAACTTTGACTATTGGAAATAATACCACTCCAAAATCATTGTTTTTAGGCAACTTAACTGTTGCTACAAATGCCTCAATAGCAATCGGTGCATTCAATGCAAAACACAGTATC
>CANCKV010000242.1 GCA_947378615.1 Chitinophagaceae bacterium
TCAAATTGTTTAGCAAAGAAAATGAAGAAATTGATTTAGAAGTTGATTATAATGGAGACGGTGCTTTTAGTAAAATCACAGCAAGGTATTATTCAAATCAAGCAATATGGAATACTTTCATAAATGCTATTAACCAAATCAAAGCGTAAATTATGGCTTCATTATACGACTTTAGTCAAGCATTATCTAAACTAAACAAAGAGAAAAAATTTGCTGAGACATTAAAATATTTCAAAGATGGCAAAAATGAATTTACGCCTGAACAAATCGGATTAAACAAATACATCGTTTATGAAATGATTTCAGCTTTAATTGAAACAAATCATTATGATGCTATTTTCAATTTCATTGAGCAACATAAAGTAGTTTTAGAGTCTAAGAAGTTTTCATATTTGCTAAAAAAATTCAAAGATAAACCCACTATAAATTGGACAGTCGTAAATAAGTTTTGTGATTTAGTTTCTGTTGATTCACTTGACACGGAATGCATAACAAAAGAAGTTGAACGAAAAGGTGAAAAGAAGCCAATGGAACTTGCATCAAGCAAGGAAGATTGGTTTGCATTTAAAACAAAAGCACTATTTGAAACGCAACATTATCAAGAATGCTTCGATTTGTCAAAAGTTGCTCTTGAAACATTTGAAAAATTCCACTATTCAAATGATGTTTGGTTAGCTAGAAGAATAGCATTATCAAAAAAACATCTTGGCAATTCTGCTGATGCACTAAATGAATTGCTTTTAATTCTTAAACGAAAAAAGGAGTGGTATATTCAAAACGAAGTTGCTCAAATCTATAAGGAAAACGGAGACAATGAAAAGGCTTTCAAGTTTGCAATAAGTGCAATCAACAATTTTGGCGACCTTGAATATAAAGTTGGTTTACTTGTATTAATCGCTGAACTTTTGGCTTTAAAAGATGAAAAGGAATTATCCTTTAAACATTATTCATTATCAAAACTATTGAGACTACAAGAAGAATGGAACGTTCCAAATACTGTTTCTTTGGCATTAGGTCAATTTACTTTTGAGCAAATCACAATTGAAAAATTACCCGATTTAAAAAGAGAACTAAAAAAATACTGGAGCAGTTTTAATCCACAACAAACAGCACCAAAACAAAATACAACCCAAAGACAAACGGGAAAAATTGATAGAATATTACATAATGACGAAAAGGGTGCAGACGGTTTCATCAAGTTTGACGGCAATAAATCAATTTACTTCCGAATAAATGCGACAGAAGAAATTATTAAAAAAATTGCGGTAGGTTTAGAAGTTGAGTTTAAACTATTACCAGCGACAGAAGACAAAAAAGAAAAAGCAGTTCAACTAAAGACAAAATAAAAGCCAACGCATAACGACACGACAATGAACAGACAAACAACAACCGGGAAAGAAGGGCCCCACTAGCGCATGAATCCTTTCATGTGCCGTATATTACTAAACTCATTAATAAAATTAATAGGGTACTTTGCATCCTTTAGTTTAAATAATATTGCAATGAGCAGAAATTATAAATTTGCACATCGGAATGGAATTTACTTTGTGACAGCCACAATTGTCGATTGGGTAACTATTTTTACAAGAAATACTACAGAGATATCCTGTTGGATAGTTTTCGATTCTGTCAACAAAATCAAGGATTGAAGATTTATGGCTGGTGTTGATGACCAACCATTTTCATTTAATCTGTTCTACAACAGATGGCAAAAGAATTGGAATGGTGATGCGGAATATCAAAAGTTTTACTGCCATGAAATTGATAGATGCCATCATCAAAAACCCTAAGGAGACTCGAAGGAAATGGCTGTTAGGTATATTTGAAGAATGGCACACTAAGAAAAAATAATTTCCATTATCAATTTTGGCAAGTAGAGAATCACCCTATATTATTGGATAATGTTGCAGAAATGTTTGCACAAAGGATGCAATATTTGCATAAAACCGGGTTCGTTCAGGATATGTGATAGAACCACAAGAACGGAAGTATAGTAGTGCAATCGACTTTTATACAAGTGGGAAAGGTTTATTGTCTTTGAAGGAATAGATATTGACAATTGAATTGAATTAGTAACAATCGGCACATGACAGTAGTCATGAGGCAGCTACCTTATTTTCGAGGAGTATCTTACTGCCCAATTCATTCATCCGTTCGTGGAAACATTCTTGTCAAGCACCTTCCCAAACACTTGTTCGTTGATGGCAATTTTTCGAAAGCACTCTAATTTTTAAAAATTTCTTTTTTATATTTACCAATTCTTGGTACTTTTGAAAAAAATTATAATGAAAAATACATCAATCTCATTAGGAAACTATTTTGACCAATTTGTTAGTAGTCAAGTATCTGTTGGTCGATATAAAAATGTCAGTGAAGTTATTAGAGCAGGACTTCGCCTTTTAGAAGATGAGGAAAGTAAAGTAATTGCATTGAGAAAAGCAATTCAAGAAGGAATTGATAGTGGTATTGCACACAATTTTAATCCAGACAAACACCTTCAAGAATTAAAAGCTAAAAGAAAAATCAATGTCTAATTATAAACTAACTAACAAAGCTGTTGAAGACTTGGAAGAAATTTGGGATTATACTTTTGAAAAATGGTCAGAGCAACAAGCAGACAAATATTATGCTTTATTAATTGACAGTTGCCAAATAATTGGCGAAAATCCTAATATTGGAAAAAACTATTTTGGAGTTAAAACTGAATTATTTGGACTAAAAACTAATCGACATATTATATTCTACAGAAAACTTACTGATAACCCTATTGAAATAACAAGAATTCTGCAAGAAAGAATGGACTTGCAAAATAGACTAAACGACTAAATAAAACTGCCACCAACAAAAGTCTTTAGTAAAGGACTTGCAGACGGAAGTAATTCAGCAATTCTGCTTTCTTTTAGCAATTGTATTTACAGACGGGACATTCTTGTCAAGTAGCTTCCATAACACTCATTCGTTGTGCAGAAATTCAAAACATCACCTCACAAAACTCAAACTTCGATAATTCCAATTAAATTCGCACCATGAAATTTGTAGATATAACTAATGACATAGCATTTAGAAAAATATTTGGGAATGAAAACAAGAAAAAGTCGCTGATTTCATTCTTGAACGCTGTTATTGACTTCCCCAAAAATGAGCAAGTCGTTGAGGTTGAAATAACCAACCCTTATCAATTAGGCAAGCTTAGTGGGGGGAAATCCACAATTGTTGATGTGAAAGCAAAGGACAAAATGGGGAATGTTTTCATTGTGGAAATGCAAATTGCTGAGTTCGACTTTTTTCATAAACGGATACTATACTACACTTCACAAAGCTATGTTTCACAAATTGACAAAGGAGTTGAATACCACAAGTTGAAACCTGTATATTTCATTGGAATACTTGAGTTTGAAATAGGACAGAACCCAAACTATTTCAGCAGACATAAGGTGTTGGACATTGAAACCAAAGAACAAGTCATAGAGGATGTCGAATTTAATTTTATTGAGTTGCCCAAGTTTAATAAGACAATTGACCAATTGGAAAGCAGTATAGACCAATGGACATTTTTTATTAAGAACGCCGAAAACCTGAGTTTGATACCAGAAAGTGTAAAAGACGAAGGATTAAAAGAAGCCTATACAGAAGCAGACAGACGAAATTGGACAAAGCAAGAATTGGAAGACTATGAAAGGGCATCAATAAAGGAACGTGATGAAATAGGCAGGATTGAATTTGCTGAGAAAAAAGCAGAAAAACAAAAAGCAAAGCTAATTGGAAAAACGATGAAAGATAATAGTGAAACAATAGAAAAAATAATATTATATACAGGCTTAACTAAAGAAGAAATTGAGACCTTGTAACAAAAGCAACTACAGCTAACAACTGCCGAGTTCTTTTCTTAAGCCCCGATTCACTACAACCCTTTCAGTCATTGTAAACAGAGAAGAGAAATCTCAAACCATTATTAGAGGCGATAGGGGGTGATTGCTAAACTCATAATTCATCACTTATAATTAATCACTCTTAATTGCCGCTTCCCTTTAAAGAATACGCAATAATTGCCTTCAAATTGCTACTAATTTATTAATTCGAATAATTTCATTTCTCCAAAATAGTTTTACAACCCTTTCATTCGGTTCAGGTACTTATCTTTGAAAAAATTTTTATTAGTGAAATTACTTTTTAGCCTTGTTATTATTTGTTGCGTGACTTTAACTTCTTGTAACACTTTGGATGTATTTGAAAAAACAGCCGCATTTCCTGCTTTCCAATGGAATACGAACAATAAGCCGACTTTCGACTTTACAATTAAAGATACTAATTCCCTATATAATATTTTCTTGGTTGTCCGTCATGCAGATAATTACCATTTCAATAATTTATGGGTAAACGTAACTACTAAAGCCCCTAATTCGGCACCTGTGTCTCAAAAGTTAGAACTAGTATTGGCAAATAACGGAAAGGGTTGGCTAGGAAGTGGCATTGATGACATTTTTACTCATCGAGTTCGAATTACACGTGACCCAATAAAATTAAGAAAGGGAGATTATCAGTTTACATTGCAGCAGATAATGAGAGAAAACCCGCTCGAATCTGTGTTAGATGCAGGCATTCGTGTAGAAAAGGCAACCTTATGACAGGCAACATAAAGAAAAAGCTAATTGTAGTTACTGTTGTTTATTGGGTATTACTCACCTACATGATTGCGGCATTAGTTTGGTGGTTCGTTGCCCTTCAAAATCAAAATGCATTGATGGCAACAATGCGATTAGCCGAACTCAAACTTGACGATTCTCATTATGTTGAAAAAGTAAATATTATTGAGGATGCTCGCAAAAGAAAAATTGCACAATATATTGGGGAGGGCTCTACATTTTTAGCCTTGATTATCATCGGGGCAGTATTTGTTTTTCGGACAACAAGAAGGCAAATTAGATTGTCGCAACAGCAACAAAACTTTATGATGGCAGTGACTCATGAGCTAAAAACGCCAATTGCAGTTGCCCAATTAAACCTTGAGACACTTCAAAAGCGAAAACTTGACGAAGAAACAAAGCAAAAACTTATTCACAATACCCTGCAGGAAGCAACAAGATTAAATGCACTTTGTAATAATATTTTATTTGCTGCACAACTAGATTCGGGTGCCTATAAATCGTCGAAACAAGAATTGAGTTGGACAGATATAGTTGCCGAAAGTGCTGAAAACTTCATCATCCGATTTCCAAAAAGAAAAATTATTAAAGATATTGAAGAAGGAATTTATGTTTTAGGAGAAGAACTATTACTTCAAATGTTAGTCAATAACCTAATAGAAAACGCCTTAAAGTATTCTTCTACAGATGCGATGGTCAAGGTCGGTTTGTCAAAAAATAATAACAAAACGATATTAAGAGTAGCCGATGAAGGGATTGGTATTCCTGATGAAGAAAAGAAGCGGGTTTTAGAAAAATTTTATAGAACAGGCGATGAAAAAACAAGAAGTACAAAGGGGACAGGATTGGGTTTGTATCTCTGCAAAAAAATAGTTCAAGGGCATAAAGGAACGATTACAATCACTGATAATAAACCAAAAGGAAGTATTTTTACTATCATTATCGATTATTATCAATTCAAAGAAGGTTAAATAAATAATTAAAAACAACATTATGAACAGCACTAAAGGCAATATATTATTGGTTGATGACGAAGAAAATATGCATGAAGCGTTAAAACTCAATCTTGAAATTGAAGGATACACGGTAACGAGTGCATTTAACGGTACTCAGGCTTTAAAATGTATTGCCAATGAATATTTCGATTTGATAGTCCTCGATGTTATGATGCCCGAAGTTGACGGCATTACGGTTGCCGAAACAATGCGCATCAATAATATGGATACGCCAAT
>CANCKV010000243.1 GCA_947378615.1 Chitinophagaceae bacterium
CCGTTAACTTTCTCTAGCGCACCCTTGACTTCTCTTTCCCGGAGGTTAGCTAGACGAAGTCAACCCTTAACTTTCTTCACCTAGTGGTTAGGTAAACGTATGAAACAGATAAAAATTCGAATACTACTACTATATTATCGAAAACTAAACTTATCAGCTATTAAAATAAAATAAAAAAGTTTATTTTTAATATTTGATGCATTTATCAAATAATATCATTATAAAGGCCTTACTTTGCTAAAGTTGACCGAACGGTTCTATGGCCAATTATATTTTATCACGCATAAAAAATAATAATATGTCATCACAATTAAAGGTCAGCATTGCAAAAATTAAAGCCATTCCTTATGGAGAATTAGGCAGAGTAGCCCACGATGTTTCAAAATCCCTTTTTGAGTTGAATGTGGGTGTATTTAAAGGTACTAAGCCTGTCACCCAACTTTTATTTGATGGCGCAACTGCCTCCTATCTTTCTGCCCGAACTACTTACAAATTGGGTGGACTCACGAATAAAAAAGCCTTTGAGGATGCTTACGACCTATTGATAGGTATGATGATAGAATTGGCTCCTTATGTAAATGGCATTGCTAATGGGGATGAGGATATTTTCAAATTGAGTATGTTGCCCTATACATCAGGTGCTAACGAAACAGGATTACTCATTGAAAGAGGTGAATTAGCAAAGGGTTTGTCGTATAAAGTGGGAACAACAGGAAAGGCGCATGTTACTTGTGACTATTATGGGCCCGGAGCCAAGTATATCTGCATCGCTTCGGAAGGTAAGCCGATGCCAGAAGGTACAAAAATGAGTTTGGGAGGACAAATTATTTTTCCAGGTGGCGCAATAGTCCCTCCATTTATCATGAATATTGATGGAGCGAGGGATAAGATAATTACAGACATGAAACCAAAAGTTGATTATTATCTTACTTATATCGTTATGTGTGGAGGTTTTGTAAGCGACTTGAGTGTAGCAATCATCATTGTTTGTGGAAACTAAGTTATACAGTGATGAGTGATAAGTGATGAGTGTTTGAAAGAGATTGGGTTAAAAAATATAAGTGCAGTTGATAGTTTTCTATTGACTGCACTTTTTTTATGCCCTATACCTTTTCATTTTCAATTTTTGATTTCCCATTCTATTCACTTATATTTCATAACTCATAGTTAAAATTACTTGCCTCATCATCCATATTTGCAAGCTAATCACTAACCACTAACCTCGAACAACTAACAACTAAAAAAGAACCCCTATCTTGCCGCTTTCTGAAAAATACCCACAAATGGATAATGATTTTGATAGAAATGAACGTAGTAGCAGGAATACAATGCTCAAGATCACCGATATAGGACGTGCATTAGTCATTCTGTCTGTAGCTGTGGTTCTATTGTTGGGAGACGTATTTAAGTTTGAACAGATTATGCAAATCGATCCACTTCTCCGTTATATGTTTGGGGGTACTAGCTTGTTATACGGAAGTTTCCGATTGTATAGAGGTATTAAAGCGGATTACTAAAAAAGTATTAAGTATTAGGTTATAAGTATTAGGTCTATCAAAATACACAAGTAAAATCTTTTACATAATTAGAGTATAATATTAAATAGCTTTTAATAAAAATGAGAATAACACATGTTTGTTTATGGATACTCTTTGTTGGAATGACCTGCCTAGTATCCTGTACTAGCAGAACAGGAAAAGCGCAAACGGATACTCCCAAACAAGGAACGATTTATATAAGCGTCGATGAGAGCTTCAAACCTGTAATTGAAGAGGAAATCAAGGTATATCAATCAACGTACCCCGATGCACATATAATTGCCTCCTACAAACCTGAGGTGGATTGCTTTAAGGACTTTGAAAATGACAGTACCCGCTTAATTATTGTTTCACGCGGATTAAATACAAAGGAACAAAGCTATTATGAGTCCTATTTGAAATATAAACCACAATGGTCTTTGATTGCATTCGATGCAGTAGCAGTGGTGGTGAATCAAAAATGTAAGGATAGTGTATTTACTATCAAGCGTTTGGAAGAAATATTAAGCGGTAAAGAGAATCTATTGGCAGTGATGGATGGAAAAAATGCCACGAGTACGGTCATTTATTTACAGGATACTATTTTGAAAGGCAAACCTTTTGGTAAAAATGTGGTTGCTTCCAAAAATAGTGAAGACCTTTTAAACATCATTACGAACCGAGATGACGCAATTGGTTTCGTAGGATTGAACTGGATTGGCGATAATTATGATGAAAAACAACAAAATTTGCTAAAAAAAATAAAATTAGGGCTTGTAGAATGCGTTCGTTGTGAAGAAAAGGGTTTATTTGCGAAACCTTCGGCCGCTTCTGTGAGTTTTGCAGAGTATCCGTTGGCTCGTCCTTTGTATTTTATAGTCAAGGAAAATGCAACAGGATTGGGTACAGGGTTTACGAATTTCTTGAGTTTAGAGAGAGGACAATTAATTTTCAGGCGGGCATTTCTAATACCGGCAGTCATGAATTTTAATAAAAGAAAAAGTAATATCGTCGATTAAAGTTTTTAACACAATGGAAACAAAGTAAAAACACAATGTACACAAGGAAAAAATATCAAGAATAATGTGGTTACTACTCAGGTATTTTTACCACTAGGTTCACAAGGTTTTGAAAAAAAGAAACACAAGGAATAGTATACTTTTTAGATACTTACCTGTCAATTATTTTAAAAGATGTCGTTGTGTTCTTTGTTTTAACTTAGTTGACTTTGTGTTAAGACCTATAAGAAAACTTGGTGGACTTTGTTTTTTCCTTGTTTTCTTTGTGTTATAGATAAATAACATAGTACATATATAAACACTTACAAACAGAAAAAAAAGATGAAGAAAGTAGTTTCTCTGGTTTTATTGGCTTTCCTGATAGCCAATTCGGTAATGGCTCAAACGCTAGCTGATGGAATCAAAATGCTTAGTTATGAGAAGAATCAAACAGCAATTGATATTTTCAAAAAGTTGTATGATGCAGACCAAAAGGATCCTCAAAAAATTTATTGGTATGGTCAAGGATTTCTAGCATTCGATGATATGAAGGGAGCAAAAGCGATCTATCAAAAAGCTTTGCAGGATGGAATCAATGATCCATGGATTATAGTAGGAATGGGTCATGTAGAATTGATGGAAGGCGGAGATGTAAATTCTGCCAAACAGAAATTTGAACAGGCTATCACAATGGCAAAAATCTTGAAAGGTAAGATGAAAGGGAAAGTAAATCCTGAAATCTTAAATGCTATCGGACGTGCGAATGCAGATGGAGGATCAAAGATTGGCGACCCTACTTATGGTGTTGATAAATTGAAACAAGCTGCTGAAATAGATTTAAAATCTGCAGATATCTCTATCAATATGGGTATCAATTACCTAAAAATGGGGCCTGATGAAGGTGGTGATGCCGTAAAAGCATATATGGACGCAGCAACTAGAGAACCTAATAATCCAATTGCATCGTATAGAATAGGCAAAATATATCAGAGTCAAAATAACAAGGAATTATTCGAGCAATATTATACTGCCGCAATTACTGCTGACCCAACTTTCCCACCTGTATATCTTTCTCTCTATGATTATTATGCTTACAGAGATGTAACGAAAGCAAAAGATTATCTAGAAAAATATATTAAATATGCAGATAAATCTTGCGAAACAGAATATTTCTATGGAGATTACCTGTTTAGAGAGGGGAAATATCAGGAAAGTATTGAAAAGGCAAAACAATTGGAATCAGGCGAATGCAAAACCTATTTCCGTACAAGTTTGCTATATGCTTATAACTATGACAGATTGGGAGATACAACACAAGCAAAAAACTTTATTGACAAATATTTTGTAGATGTGCCTGCAAAAAAAATAAGAAATACCGACTTTGAAATTGCTATTGATATCTATTCAAAAATTACAGGAAGTGAAGCTACTGCTGCTGCTTATATACAAAAAGCAATGGATGCTGATACAAGTGTAACTAATAAAGTAAAGTATTGTAATAGGGCAGCTGCTATTTTTGGTAAAGCAAAACAATTTGGTGATCAAATTAAATGGTTGGAGAAGGCAATTCAATTGAAGGGCGGTACAATGGGAGAATTTGATTATTACAATTTGGCTAATACAGCATTTAGTGGTAAAGACTATGGCGCAACGATGGAAATTTCAAAGAAATATATTGCTGCTTTTCCAGATAAACCACAAGGGTACTCATTCAATGTTCGAGCTGCAAAAGGAATTGATACAAGCGCAACTCTCGGTTTGGCTGTTGACCCTATCTTACAGCAAAATGATTATTTGAAAAAACAAAATGAAGTTTTGAGCAAAGACACTGTTACGAATAAAAAAGCGATTGATAAGAATACAAGTATCATGTATAGTAACTTTTGTTATCTGATGGGTTACTATAATGATGTTCAAAAAGATGTTCCAAAAGCATTAGAAGCTTGCGACAGTATTATTGCTTTATATCCTGACATTACTTCGGAGCAAAATAAATTTGGAATGAAGATAAAAGACGCATTACAAAAATCTCAATCTAAGCCTACAGGTACAAAACCTGCAGGAAATGGGAAACATCAGAAATAAATTTGAAAAAAAACCCTTCTTTATAGAGGGGTTTTTCATTTGTATCCTATACAACCTTATTTTTGCACACCACAAACGTTATCAATATGAGTTGGATTCCTACATTATTAGAGGTAACAGATAATTCCTCAGCTAGTTATTTACCAATTGGTATTCAATTAATATTTGCAGCAGGTTTTGTTGCAGCAATGATTGGTATGTCGGCTGTTGTTGGACCAAAAAGGAAGACAAAAGACAAACTTGCAACCTTTACAAGTGGTATAGCTACACACGGAGATGCTAGGCAACCGATGGCCATTAAATATTTTTTAATTGCCATACTATTTGTTTTATTTGATGTAGAAGTCATCTTTTTCTATCCTTATGCAGTCAATTTTAGAGGACTTGGTTGGAGTGGTTTCTTAGAAGTGGTGATGTTTGTCGCCTTCTTTTTAATTGGATTTATCTATATAATCAAAAAAGGAGCCTTGAATTGGGAAGACTAGAACCGATAATTATTTAAGAAAGGTATTGTTTTATCAAACAACTTGCGATTAATTGGGTTTAACATAGGAGTTATCAATTAATCTTAAAAAAACGAAATAGTTTATGCGTCCTGTACGTTTTAATATTAATGCCAAAAAGGCGAACATTCAAGATGCGGTAGCAACTGTGCAAGCGCCTCCGGGATTTAGTGGAGAAGGTTTTTTTACGACTAAAATGAGTGATGTAGTTGGATTAGCACGTAAAAATTCTATGTGGCCACTTCCATTTGCAACTTCTTGTTGTGGTATCGAGTTCATGGCTACAATGGCTTCTCACTACGATTTATCAAGATTTGGTGCCGAAAGAGTTGGTTTCTCCCCTCGTCAGTGCGATTTATTGATGGTAATGGGCACTATCTCTAAAAAGATGGGTCCTGTACTTCGTCAGGTATATCTACAAATGGCCGAACCTCGTTGGGTTCTTTCGGTAGGTGCTTGTGCGAGTAGTGGTGGTATTTTTGATACATACAGTGTTCTTCAAGGTATTGACCAAGTAATTCCTGTAGATGTTTATGTGCCAGGATGTCCTCCACGTCCGGAAGCAATCATCGATGGTTTTATGAGAATTCAGGATTTAGTGGGTCAGGAAAGTATTAGAAGAAGAAATAGTGAACAATACAAGGCTTTATTAAATAGCTACGGAATAGAATAATATGGCAATAACTAACGCTTATATACAAGAGAAACTCGTAGAAAAATTTGGTGAACAAGTAACTGGATTTGAAGAGAATTATGGGTTATTCA
>CANCKV010000244.1 GCA_947378615.1 Chitinophagaceae bacterium
CGGTTTTATAACAAATAATACCTTCATTTTCAAAGTAACATAAGAATTACATAGAAATTTTGATGCTTTAATATTTCAAAGAAATCCAAAGAATAAATAATGTTGAATTGTCAACATTATAAGGGTCAAAACTCTTTTAGGGATTCTTAACGATCGAAAAACATATTAACAATAAAATTAGTGTTCCTTGCTTTTACATGGTATCTTTCTTGCTAAGATATTTTGATTTTCAAAAGCTATCTTAAACCATATAAAGTTGAAAATGTCAATCATTTGACCGAAAAGAAATGGATAGCTACTTACTAACTGTACATTTGCAAAAATAACTCTTAGTAATACTCAATAGATGGATGTTTTTTTGATAATTAAATTGATTAAGAATAAATTTTTGGGGTTAACAATGATACTGTTATTCTCATTAAATGCCTTATCTCAATCTATTTCTCATACAAATGCCCTAACCAAAATTAATAACACTCCAATAGACTATACTACTATACCTAAACTATTGTCTGTGGGTTTTACTGCTCCTGATACAGTATGTTTAAATACGCCCATTAATTTGATAAATAAATCCTCAGGTGCTACTTCTAGTTATTGGAACTTTTGCTCGGCTGATGTTAATGGTAATGTTTCGCCGCTTACGTTATCTCAAACCTGCTCCACCACAATTATCAACATCTTAAGTTCTTCTTCCGAGACACCTCCTCCAATAACCTATTCCTCCCCCGGTACCTACAATATTTGTCTGACTATTGATCAAGGACTTCCTTCCCAAGCATCTTTCTGCAAACAAATAGTGGTGAATCCTCCTTCGACGGCACTTGATTTTAGTTTCGAGCAGGACAATTGCAACCCCTTGATGGTCACCTTTCATAATAAATCTGTGCCATTACCTGGAATTACTTTTTCGTATGATTTTGGAGATGGCTCTTCTGCTACTGAACCTAATTTAATTACGTCAACTAAATATTATAACAATTATAATGATTATACCATTACCCTTTCAAACGTTTCGGGATGCGCCGATACTATCCAAAAGATTATTCCAGTTCACCTTTCAACTGATAGTCTAATCATAAACAACGATACCTCCATCTGTAAGTATAGTAGTGTTCAACTTCATTCCATTAATTCCAATAATCCAAACAATACAACTAACTACTGTTGGCATCCTACAATCGGGCTTTCCGACCCTCATTTACAAAATCCAACAGCTTCTCCAAAGGAATCAACCACGTATTATTTGAATGCACAAACTATTGGAGCAAATCTTATTGAGAATGGGGATTTTTCAAATGGTAATACAGGATTCTTCACAGATTATCACGACTCTATCAATGGTTACCATGTAGGTACTTTTACGGTGGATACTACTGCAACAATTTGGCATCCCTTCATTTCACGTTGTCATGACCATACTTCAGGAAATGGCAAGATGATGATTGTAAATGGCTCATCTAAACAAGGGGCTATAATTTGGCAACAAACAATCAACAATCTAACTCCCAAGACCGACTATTTATTTTCAGTGTGGTTGCAGTCTCTGTCAATTGCAAATCCCGCTCAGATACAGTTTTATGTAAATGGCAATCCGATTGGTGGCACATTCAATGCCATCCTCGACACCTGTATTTGGCAGCAACCTCTCAATACTTGGAACTCTGCCAATAATACCACCGCTACCATTGCCATTGTTGATCAAGATACAATAGGGGCAGGCAATGATTTTGCCTTAGACGATATATCTTTTTCTGCAACTTCCATAGTAACAGATTCAGTAAGAATAACTGTTAATGCGCCGTTACAGTCTCCCAATGTGGATACTACTATTTGTCTCGGTCATTCGGTAGAGTTAATTGCCAACCTTGCCAACTCCTATTCATGGGCAGCCTCTCCTTTTCTATCAAGTCTGACTATTCAAAATCCTGTTGCTACACCGACTGTTTCTTCGGTATTTAAAGTAAACAGATATGATATAAAAGGATGCTATGCCACAGACACTTTTAATGTGAACGTTCTGACAAGAAAGGCTTCTCTCGATTTTAGTTTTTCTGAAAATATTTGTAATCCATTGAATATTCAATTTGTAAATGAGTCAACCAATAGTAATGCCTATTTATGGCATTTCGGTGATGGAAATTCTAGCGTAGCGATTAGCCCACTCATTGCCTATCAATCGTATGGAACATATAAGGTTACGCTTCAAAATACGGACGGTTGTGTGGATAGTGTTACTAAGTATGTTTCTATTAGTTTACTACGGGATAGTTTAATTACTACAAAAGACACTACAATTTGTGTTGGCGACTCATTAAAATTGAAAACCATACCTGCCTTAGAATATTGTTGGTATCCTACAACAGGATTATCAGATCCTACTATTGCCAATCCAATTGTTAAAACTGTTGTTCCAACTACTTATTATGTGAATGCAAAGGTTCCAGGTAATAATTTGATTGTAAATGGAGATTTTTCACAGAATACCGTTGGATTTACTTCTCAGTATCAATATGCATTTCCCAATACTATTGAAGAACAGTATTATGTTGGGACTAATGCTAAATTATGGAATGGAGGGATGAGTGCCTGCGGTGACCATACAACAGGCAAAGGTAATTTTTTAATGATTAATGGGGCTAATTTGGCTGGAAAAATAGCATGGGAAGAAAAAAATATATCAATACAACAGAATACTAATTATGCATTTTCTGCTTGGGTAGAAGCTCTTTTTCCAGAGGATCCTGCAATATTGCAATTCTCAATAAATGGACATAAAATTGGCCAACCATTTCAAGCACCTGGACCAAATACAACCTGTTTATGGCAACAGTTTTATGTAGTTTGGAATTCAGGCAACAACAATACAGCCGATATTTCACTTATCAATCTTAATACTATAAAGAATGGGAATGATTTTGGGTTAGATGATATATCGTTTTCTGCAACTTCCTTAGTAACAGATTCAGTAAGGATAGCTGTTAGTGCGCCGTTACAGTCTCCCAATGTGGATACTACTATTTGTCTCGGTCATTCTGTAGAGTTAATTGCCAACCTTGCCAACTCCTATTCATGGGCCGCCTCTCCTTTTCTCTCAAGTCTGACTATTCAAAATCCTGTTGCTACACCGACTGTTTCTTCGGTATTTAAAGTGAACAGATATGATATAAAAGGATGCCATGCCACTGATACCTTTAAAGTGAACGTTCCTACTTCAAAGGCTTCTCTCGATTTTAGCTTTTCTGAAAATATTTGTAACCCATTGAATATTCAATTTGTAAATGAGTCAACCAATAGTAATGCCTATTTATGGCGTTTCGGTGATGGAAATTCTAGCGTTGCGATTAGCCCACTCATTGCTTATCAATCGTTTGGGACATACAAGGTTACGCTTCAAAATACGGACGCTTGTGTGGATAGTATTACTAAGTATGTATCTATAAGTTTACTACGGGATAGTTTAATTAGTACAAAAGTCACTGCAATTTGCATGGGCGACTCGTTACAATTGAAAGCTATACCTGCCTTAGAATATTGTTGGTATCCTACAACAGGATTATCCGACCCTTCTATTGCCAATCCAATTGTCAAAACTGTTGTTCCTACTACTTATTATGTAAATGCAAAGGTTTCAGGAAATAATTTGATTGTTAATGGAGATTTTTCACAAGGCAATACGGGCTTTACTTCTAAATATAAATACAATGACGTTTCAGGGAAACCGGAGGGAGTTTATTGGATTGGTTCCTCCCCTTACCCTTGGCATCCTTCCTTCTCAAAATGTTCTGACCACACATCTAATTCTGGGAACTTTATGTTGGTAAATGGATCTTCTACACCAGGATTAATTGTTTGGGAAGAAAATGTCACTATTCAACCCAATACAAATTATGCCTTTTCTACTTGGGGTGAATCTATTTCTCCTGGAAATCCTGCCCTATTACAATTTACTATCAATGGAAAAAGGTTAGGAAATGTATTTTCTGTTCCTGGCCCAGATACGACCTGCTTATGGCGGCAGTTTTATGTGATATGGAATTCTGGTAATAACACTTCAGCTGATATTACCATCATAAATCTCAATACGATTACGGGAGGTAATGATTTTGCATTAGATGATATTTCATTCGCAAAAGTGGGAATAGAAAAAGACTCCATCAATATTACAATAAAGCCGACTCCTTCAGTTTCTATTGAAAATGACGATACGGCTATTTGTAGTAAAGATAGTTTTCAGCTAAAAGCTAAAGGAGCAGTAAAATATCAATGGACACCCACAAATTCTCTATCAAGTAATACCATGTCAAACCCAATTGCCTTTCCCAATCAGAATACTAAGTATTTTGTTACAGGAACAAATGCACAGGGCTGTTCAGGAAAGGATTCAATCAGCGTAATAGTAAATCCCTTGCCAATATTTTCCCTCACAAAAGACACGGCTATTTGTTTGGGTAATTCAATTCCGTTACTTATTCAGAGTAGCACCGTAAATTCCTATACATGGTATCCCCAAGATTATTTGTCTTCAACCATTGACCCTAATCCTATTGCTACACCACTTGATACGATTAGATATTATGTGATAGTAACAGATCAAGACAATAATTGCTCTAATAAGGATAGTGTAAAAATTATTGTTGGGCAACTGCCCAAAGTAAAAACAAGAATTGATACAAGTATTTGTTTGCATTCGACTACTAATTTATTTACGACCACTAATGCAGACCATGTTCGGTGGAATCCAACCATTGGATTATCTGACTCAACAAATGTTAATCCAATCGATACTGCCACATCTTTAGGAACAACTTCATACACAGTCACAGCCTATTCTAAACTTGGTTGTATTTCAACAGATAAAGTAAAAATTACTAGTCTATCAATTCCTACGGTAAAAGTGAAGATTGATAGCCTCTCAATTTGTAAGGATCATTCAATTCAAATTTTAACAACCTCTTCATCAAACGTAAAATATAATTGGATTCCTACAACCGGGTTAAGTTCTGCAATAATTGCAAATCCTATTGCGAAGCCTGATACCACCTCTACATTCCGGATAAGGGTTACAGATGTGAATAATTGTTTCGCAGAAGATTCTGTTTATATCCATGTACGACCTTTGCCTGTTTTTACCATATCTCCCAATCCTGCTAATATTTGTCGAGGCGATTCGGTGTTGTTAACTGCATCAGGAGGAGATAAATACCATTGGCTAGGCTATCCAATAGCACAACCTGATTCTGCATCAAATATGGTTTATCCAACAAGTACAACCACTTATAAAGTGTCCGTAACAGATACTCTGTGTGCAGAAACTGCTGCAGTTTCATTAACCGTTCAGGTAAACAACCCTCCTTCTATAAGTTTTATAAAATCGAATGATATAGATTGTTTTCATACATCTTCTATCTTAAAAATAATGGGTGGTGCTAGTTATTTATGGACTCCTTCAAGCACTATTGTCAGTAATGATAATGAATTTATAACGGTTGCTCCTTTCGCAACACAGGTTTATACAGTGAAAGCATTTTCTGATAAAGGTTGTGAATCTGATAGTAGTATTCGGGTAAATGTAATAAAGGGAGATATCGGCAATGGTTTTCCTTCTGCAAATGCTTTTACACCTACAATTGGTAGCAACAACTGTTTTGGAGTAAAAGAATGGGGGTATCTCAAAAATTTACAGTTATCCATTTTCAACCGTTCAGGGAAACGTATATTTTATACTACAAACTTAGATGGCTGTTGGGATGGAACTGTTTATGGCAAAATGCAAGATGCAGGAACTTATGTGTACGAAATAAAGGCCTCAACACTATGTGGAGAAGTCTATAGAAAAGGAACTTTAGTATTAATCAGATA
>CANCKV010000245.1 GCA_947378615.1 Chitinophagaceae bacterium
ATACAATATATTTGCCCACTTTTTTAATTATTACAAACAAATAAATTAGATATGGACGCACAAGCAGTGTCACTTAATGAAATCATTTCAAAAAACTCTCCTGCAGTACTAGAAATGTTGTCCGAACGTGGAAAAAGTATATTCTTTCCTAAGTTGGGAATCCTTGCACAAGCTGCGCAAGCAAAAGGTAAAAATATAAATGCCACAATTGGCGAAGCAGTTGACGACAACGGTACGTCAATGCACCTTCCCGAATTTGATTCACTAATTAATCTCCCAATTAATAGTATTTTCCCTTATGCTCCAAGTTTTGGCAAACCCGAATTGAGAGATTTATGGAAAACTTTTATTTATAAAAAGAATCCATCTTTAGGAGACATAATTATCAGCAAACCTATCGCAACTAATGGCTTGACTCATGGCATCAGTATGATGGGGTATTTGTTTACAGATGTTGATGATATTGTTCTTTTGTCTGACCATTATTGGGAAAATTATAATCTTATTTTTGAAAACGCATACAATGGGAAAGTTGACACTTTTGAATTATTTGCAAATGGAGGTTTTAATAGTGAAGCTTTCGATAAAAAATTAGATTCAATTCAAAAAGAGAAAATAACGATATTATTGAATTTTCCTAACAATCCTGCAGGATATACACCTTTGACTTCAGAGATTGAACCAATTGTTGCTGCCATTAAAAAGCAAGCCGACGCAGGTAAGAAACTAGTTATTTTAATTGATGATGCCTATTTTGGATTGGTCTATGAAGATGATGTTTTCCCTGAATCAATTTTTGTAAAACTTGCTAATCTACATGAAAATGTATTGGCTGTTAAATTAGATGGCGCAACTAAAGAAGATTATGTGTGGGGCTTTAGGGTAGGTTTTGTTAGTTATGGGATAAAAGGGGGTACGCCTGAATTGTACGAGGCACTTGAAAATAAGACAGCAGGTGCAATTCGTGGTAATATTTCAAATATTAGTCAGTTATCTCAATCTCTACTTCAAAAGGTATATTCAAGCGAAAGCTACGATGCATCAAAGAATGACAAATTTAATATTCTAAAAGCACGTTATGATATACTGAAACAAACGTTTAGTGAACCTAAGTATGCTGAATATTTTGAGCCGCTGCCATTTAATTCTGGTTATTTTATGTGTGTTCAACTGAAGAAAGGTTTGGAAGCTGAAAAAGTTCGTAAACAGTTGCTCGATAATTACAGCACAGGTGTTATTGTATTAGGCAATGTAATAAGACTAGCTTTTTCTGCTGTTCCACAATCAAAATTGCCAGAATTGATTGAGAATTTATTTAATGCTTGTAAGGATTTGGCCTAAGCGTTCTATAAATTGAAATATAAAAAAACTCATAGCCTAAAACGGACTATGAGTTTTTTTATATCAAATACAATCTCTCAAATCCTATATTTTTATTAAATATAGACTATTAAGAGAATACAAAAGTATCTTCAACAGCGATTGGCGATTTCTGTAACAAAACTAGTACAGATTTTAGCAATCAAAAGAGGTGTTATTAGCAATAGGAAAAAAATGAAGATAATATCAATAAAAAAGTGACTAATCTTTCTGGAAATAAAAAAGCCCCGACAGAATATAATTCCTGACAGGGCTTTTTTTATTCTAAAAGTGCTTATTAGTGTCTTTGCAGATAAACAACTTTTGTTTGTAGATACTCTTCCATACCATGTTTGCCATCCGCACCACCGATGCCTGATTTGCGCCATCCTGCATGAAAACCTTGCATTCCTTCAAAATGTTCCCTATTCACATAAACTTCTCCGAACTTCAATTGCTCGATACCATATTGTACCTTATTGATATTCTCTGAAAAAATAGAAGAAGTTAATCCATATTGACAATCGTTAGCATTTGCAATCGCTTCGTCTAATGAGTCAAACGGCATAACTGGTAATACTGGGCCGAAGATTTCATCCTGAATGATTTCAGAATCTTGCTTACAACCTGTAATCAAAGTTGGTTCGTAGTAATAACCCTTTCCAAAAGCACCGTTTGGATTTCCTCCAAGAAGAATCTCTGCACCCGCAGCTTTTGCACGTTTCACCATACCATCAATCTTGAGTACTTGGTCTTTTGAAACCTGACTACTCATCTCAGGATTTCCAGTATCAAATGCATCGCCTACTTTCACTTTCTTAAAGCGGGCAATTAATCTCTCCATAAATGGTTCATAAATCTTTCTATCCACATACACTCTTTCCGCACAGTTACATACTTGTCCACTGAAAATAATTCTAGAATTTGTCACACCTTCAATTGCCACATCCAAATCAGCGTCATCACAAACAATTACTGGAGCCTTACCACCTAATTCGAGAGATACCTTCGTAATATGTTCAGCACTTGAAGAGATAATCTGACGACCTGCCTCTAGGCTACCTGTCAAACTAACAATGCCAGTAATTGGACTCTTCACCAACGCATCTCCAATCAAACTTCCACTTCCACAAACAAAATTTACCACACCTTTTGGTAATCCTACGCTTTGCAACATAGTCGTAAACTCCATAATGGTATTCGGTGCGATAGAACTTGGTTTGATAACAATTGTATTTCCTGTTACCAAAGCAGGTGCCACCTTACGCGCCATTACAAAGAATGGAAAATTCCAAGGACAAATCCCTACTGCAACCCCGATTGGGCATTTATGTAAGAAAATTTGTTCTCCCTTCCTGTCGCTCTGAATAATTTCACCTTCAATTCTTCTTGCCCATGCAGCGTTGTAATCAAAATAAGTTGCCGTAAAGTCAATTTCCACTTGAGCCAAACCAATTACCTTGGCTTGTTCGCTTGCAAGCGTCCGTGCAAGATGTTCTCGGTTCGCCCTGATTACATCTGCCATTTTGTTCAAATAACTAGCCCTTTCTGCGGCTGTCAATGCTTCCCAAGACGGCTGTGCAGCCTTGGCAGCTTCCAATGCTTTTTCTGCGTCAGCATTACTACCTTTTGGTATGGTAGAAATAACTTCTTCAGTGCATGGGTTAAGCACTTCAATCACATCGGTTGAAGTAGAAGAAACATGTTCTCCGTTGATGTACTGTTTGTACGATTTAACACTACTCATGTTGTTTTATTTTAAAGTAAAAGAAAAACGCGGCAAGCGTCAATTTAAAAAAGCTGTTTTATTTTTTCATATTGTGTTTCCCACTCTAATTTATCAGTTGGCAAATAAGATTTTGTCTCAACAGAATTCCTCATCACTTCCCTAATATCGTCAAAAGAGGAAAGTTCTTTCATGGCTAATGCCTGTACCAATATATTTCCAGATGCAGTTGCCTCCACAGGCCCTGCAATAACTGGAAGTTGGGTAGCATTTGCTGTCAACTGACAAAGTAAATGATTTTTTGTACCTCCTCCAATAGCATGAATAGACTTTATTTCAAAAGAAGCATGTCGAACCAACTTGTCCAAAGTAAACCTGTATTTCATCGCTAGGCTTTCGAAAATACACCTTGCCCATTCCCCATAAGTTTGAGGTATTGATTGATTGGTTTTTATAAGATAATTGGTAATCATCGTTACCATATCTCCTGCTTGTTTGAAATCGTCGGCATCGCAATCAATGAATCTTTCAAATGGCTTCGCCAATAACACCTCCTCATCTATTTGAGCATAAGTTACTTTCTGTCCTTGCTTTTCCCATGATTGAATACATTGTTCTATTAACCAAAAGCCTGTAATGTTTTTCAGGAAACGAATCGTTCCATTTACGCCGCCTTCATTTGTAAAGGAATCAGCAAAAGTTTCCTCATTGATGATAGGTTGTGCAGATTCAATACCCATCAAAGACCATGTTCCCAAACTTAGGTAGGCAAATTCACTCCCAATTGCAGGAATTGCAGCAACGGCAGATGCTGTATCATGAGAGGCAACGGCAATTACAGGAATTGAAGGAACATTGAGATGCTGTGAAAGTTGCGGAGTCAGTGTTCCTACCTTTTCTCCAGGAAATACAATCTTAGAAAATAAATCTTTTCCTATATCAAGCTTAGAAAGCAATAAACTATCCCAATCCCGTTCCTTGCAATTAAGTAAAGAAGAGGTAGAGGCAATCGTATATTCATTCAAATAGACGCCTGTCAATAAGTAATTCAATAAGTCGGGGGTAAATAATAGTTTCTTAGCGTTTAGGAATGTATTGGTCTTGAGTTTTTTCTGAGCAAACAACTGAAAGACTGAATTTAATTGCATCGTTTGAATGCCTGCAATTGCATACAATTCACTGATAGGCATTATTTCATTGGCCAATTGTTCTACTGCACCATCGGAAATACTATCCCGATAGATATAAGGAAGTCCTGTCAGGTAGCCTTCTCCATTAATCAATCCAAAGTCAACGCCCCATGTGTCAATGCCAATAGATTGTATGGCAAATCCATTTTGTGTGGCTAATTGGATACTATTTAATATTTCATCAAATAGCTTGTAGATATTCCAGAATAGGTGTCCATTTACAGGCACAAATGCATTGGCAAAACGATTGACCTCTACCGTTTCCAATTTCCCGTTGTCCAAAAAGCCTACAATACCTCTACCACTTGTAGCACCTAAATCAATCGCTAGATAACACTTTTTCATACGCAATCTTTTTAAAAGAGTGATGAGTAATGAATTATGAGTGATAAGTGATGAGTGATAAGTCCTTTTAAATTAAACTTATGACACATCACTCATTGTTCATAATTTATAATTCTCTAAAGACTCATCACTCATAGTTCATAATTCATCACTATTGAGTGACTTATTTCCCAAAGTCCTTATAAACAATTAATAGCTCTTCCATTTCTGCTTCTGTTAGACCTGTTGGTTCAAAACCTGCCGCCTTACATTGCAAATACATACCTGCAGACTTATTCAACACATCAATCACATCAAAAGCTAGCGTTAAAGAAGTACCTACTGCAAAAGCACCATGTTTTTGCCAAAGGATAGTATTCTTCGTCGCCAATTTTTCAATTGTTGCTTTGGCAATCTTTGTATTTCCTGGAATTTGGTAAGGAATGAAACCCATTCCAAGGGGAACAAATACAACAGTTTCAGGGTGCATTTTCCACAAAGTCTTATTGAATATTTCTTCAGAAACCATTTCAGGATGATGAGATAAGCTCACCAAATCAGATGGATGTGTATGTAAAATTGTATTGTAACCTGGTTTTGTTTCTTTCAAAACACCATGACAAGCCAAATGCGTAGGCAACTCGGATGTAGGTCTGATTGTTTTACCAAAAGAAGTAAAATAAATCTTGTAAGAAATGCCGTCAGCACCTACTCCTACAATCATCGTATGTTCTTTCGGTTGTTTAGAGATTTCTCTCATCCGATGCCCTGTACCTGTTATTAATACAAATTCATTAGCCAAAGCAGGAATTGGTGAAGGCAATACCAAATTGTCTAATACACTAAGATCTTTAAATGTTTCTTCAGAAACGTCAGAAAGTCTAATAGAAATGTTTCCTGCATTTAATTCTGCCCAACCACGCTGCCAAAGATAACCTGATATCTCGGATAGCTCTACATACAATGGGTCTAAAATTGCGATGTTACTCATAATCGAACGTTTGATTAGCCTTTGAAGGCTGTTAAATAAATATTTTTAATGTCATTGATTGTTACTTCTCTTGGATTACCTCCTGTACAAACATCATTCATTGCTTGTGCGGCTAATTTGTCGATGTCCTCCACTTTAAACTTAGTGTCTTTCAAGGCGGGTATCTTTAATTTAACTGCCATTTCCTTCAACGTGTCAATAGCTAGTTTGCCTGCCTCATTAACCGAAAGTCCTGAGATATCTTTTCCTAATGCCTGTGCTATCAAGGCAA
>CANCKV010000246.1 GCA_947378615.1 Chitinophagaceae bacterium
TATAAAAAAGCTAGAAGAAAAAGGTAAAGGTTGACATTAGTAAATATATGCTTTTTTTTGGGGGTGGGGCAAGAATAGCTTATTTCCAATAGCTTAATTATCAATTATCCTTTTTCAGTTAAAAATTATCAATTATTTGTATTATGGTAGTATTTCCCAATTGCAAAATTAATTTAGGTCTCAATATCATCAACAAACGTGTAGATGGTTACCACAATTTAGAAACAGTATTTTTTCCAATTGGCATCAAGGATGCTTTGGAAATAACAAAAGACACTAAACAAAATCCCTATTTTGTCAGCTTTTCTCAATCAGGGTTATCCATTGATGGAGAAATCATGAATAATATTTGCGTCAAAGCTTATCATCTTCTAAAAAGAAACTATCCACAATTACCGTCCATTTCAATGCACCTTCATAAGGTGATTCCAATGGGTGCAGGTCTTGGAGGTGGAAGTGCTGATGGTGCCTTTGCTTTGAAATTATTAACAGATTTATTTCACTTGCCAATTTCTTCACAAGAGCTGATTGAATTTGCACTACAATTAGGGTCAGACTGTCCTTTTTTCATTCTCAATAAGCCTTGCTTTGCTACAGGAAGGGGCGAAGTAATGAACGAAATTGAATTGGATTTATCTGCCTATAAATTTGTTATTGTTAATCCAAACATTCATATCAATACTGCATGGGCCTTTAGTAAGATAACTCCTCAACGACCTACAAGATTTATTATTGACATCATACATCAACAAGTCAATACTTGGAAGGATTTATTAATAAATGACTTTGAAGCCCCTGCCATCTTACTTCATCCAGAAATTGGAACTATTAAAGAAGAATTATATAATTTAGGTGCGGTATATAGCAGCATGACTGGAACAGGTAGCACTGTATTTGGTATTTTTGAAAAGAATAATAACGTCAAACTCAATTTTTCAGAAAAATACTTCACTTCAATTGAAAATGGATAATAGGTATTTAATAATGCAACTTTGTTTGTTTTTCAAAAGCTTTTTGTTCCCTAACTTCTTTGTTTCGTATTTTGAAGCATTAAAATAGTTTTCTTTGCAACCTTTTCAGCCCGAAAATAATTAATCGGGCAAGTAAGTAACATTTCAAGTAATAAAATTTTCAAATGAGTACAGAAACTCAGCAAGCAAGTATTCAAGTAAAAACGGCTAAACGTCTTGACGGTATTGGCGAATATTATTTTTCTACGAAGCTTAGAGAGATTGATGAGTTGAATAAACAAGGGAAAAACATTATCAACCTTGGGATAGGTAGTCCCGATCTCCCCCCACATCCTGATGTCATCAAAGTTTTGCAGGAAGAAAGTGCTAAACCAAATGTACATGGCTACCAATCATATAAGGGGTCTCCAATTTTAAGAAAGGCAATCAGTGATTGGTATTTCAAGTGGTATGGAGTTGAAGTAAACCCTGATTCAGAAATCCTTCCGCTGATTGGAAGTAAGGAAGGTATCATGCACATTTGCATGACTTATTTGGACGAAGGAGATGCAGCATTGGTTCCTAACCCTGGTTATCCTACTTATCGTAGTGCAGTAAAATTGTCGGGAGGAACCTGCATAGATTATGAACTAACGGAAGAAAATAATTGGCAACCAAATTTCAAAGCACTTGAAACCTTGGATTTATCGAAAGTAAAGTTGCTTTTTGTCAATTATCCCCACATGCCTACAGGTCAATTGCCTGATTTGGAAATATTGAAACAATTGATTGAGTTTGCTCGTAAACATAATATCTTGATTGTTCATGACAATCCTTACAGTTTTATTTTGAATGAAAACCCTTTGAGTCTTTTGAGTATTGAAGGGGCAAAAGAGGTCGTTCTTGAACTAAACTCACTTAGCAAGAGTTCTAATATGGCAGGATGGCGTTTAGGAATGTTAGTTGCAGCAAAAGAACGCATTGATGAAGTGTTACGGTTTAAAAGCAATATGGACAGCGGAATGTTTTTACCCCTTCAATTGGCTGCAGCCACTGCTTTAGGGCTAGACAAGGGTTGGTACGACAGCATTAATGCCATCTATAGAGAAAGAAGAGAAAAGGTTTTTGAATTGTTGGATATTCTCAATTGTGTGTATTCTAAAAATCAGGTAGGACTTTTTGTTTGGGCTAAAATTCCAGCAAATTACAAAGACGGCTACACACTATGCGATGAAGTGTTGTATAAAAGCAATGTATTCATCACACCCGGTGGAATTTTCGGAGAAGCGGGAGTTGGTTTTGTAAGGGTAAGTCTATGTGGAAGCATTGAGCGGTTTGATGAAGCAATAAAAAGAATTAAGAATTATGAGTGATAAGTGATGAGTTTTAGTTCTTGATTTCAAGGACTCATCACTCATTATTCATCATTCATAACTAAAAAAAAGTTATGACGGTTACTATTGTTGGGGTGGGGCTAATCAGTGGTTCTTTTGCCCTTGGATTGAAGGATAATGGTTTTGCAAAACATATAATTGGTGTCAGTCGTACACCTACGAGTGCTGCACGTGCTGTAGAATTAGGTATCATTGACGAGGCATTGCCTTTAATGGATGCTATCAAAAAGAGTGATTTCATCTATGTGGCGATTCCTGTAGATGCTACGATTCCTATTCTTGAAACTATCCTCGATAATATTACTGACAAACAATTTGTAGCTGATGCTGGTTCAACCAAATTTGCCATGTGCGCCGCAGTAGCTAATCATCCGATGCGTCATCGTTTTGTAGCTACTCATCCAATGTGGGGTACTGAATATAGTGGTCCCGAAGCGGCTGTTAGGGATGCCTTTAGAGGCAGGGCCTGTGTGATATGTGAGAAAGAAAAAAGTGACAAGGATATTGTAGATACGATTGAAAATATTTACAAGACTTTCGGCATGAACATGATTTATATGGATGCTGATGCCCACGACATGCACGCTGCCTACATCAGTCATATTTCCCATATCACCTCATTTGCTTTGGCTAATACAGTTTTGGAAAAAGAAAAAGAAGAGAATACCATCTTTGATTTGGCAGGAGGTGGTTTTGAAAGCACTGTCCGTTTGGCAAAGAGTAGTCCTGCAATGTGGGCACCTATCTTCATGCAAAACAGGGACAATGTTCTAGATGTACTCAATGAGCATATCACACAATTGCGAAAGTTCAAAGCTTGTCTTGAAAAGGAAAATATTGAATACTTACAAGAATTAATGGAAAATGCAAATAAAATAAAGAGGATACTGAAATAATTACAAAATATTTTACAACAAATATTAGCTAATGGTTCCATAAAGAGAGCTTATTTCCAACTTTGGAATACATAAAATAGAATGAATTGGGATTTATAGAAATAACAAAAGCCTAGACTACACCTTGATTTCGATTCCTTTTATGTAATGAAACTACAATTAGAAAAAACAATATTCATCTATGTCAGACTTTTTGTCAATAAATATCAAAGGGAGGCCTATGTTCGAATTCACGCTATCTATGTTCAAAGGAACGTAAACTTATTTGAAGAGAGAGCAACTAATTCCAAGTAACTACAACTAATTTGATAAGAAAGTAACTAATTTGAATTATTCAGTAGTTTGAGATACAATTGAAATAAGAGTGCGTAAATTATATATTACACAAAAAGAAACGCTATATATTATTAATTCAATGATTTCAACTTCTCCAATATTTTGACCATTGCCAAGGTATCTAATTGGCAATATTCCAACAATGCAGTCCTTATTTCTAGTATTGTATCTGAGTCCTGATTCTTATTTAGATTATAAAAAACTGAACTCGCCTCTCCACCATCCCCTATCAACAAATTATCATAACTCAATTCAGGAATTAATGCTGGTAAAACTTGTTTTATTGAATAAGAACCCTCCATCTCAGGCAAATAATAATGTTTTTTTCTAAATGGACTCATCAAATCAACTAAGCGTTCTTGTAGAGCAGAGATAGCTGATTCATAGAGTGGAAATTGCTCTTTTAACTCCCTTAATCTAGTATTTTCAAAAGCCTTATTATAAACTACTATGCTCCCCTCATTTCCTAAAGACTCAAGTAATGTTTCTACAAAAATCAACAAGTCACTCTCCTTACTCTCAGCGAGATATTCTTTATGTGTTACTTCACTATCTACTGAATTTTGAATATGCAATGAAAACTGAAATGGCATTTGCCTGTAAGGCCATTGTCCATCTTGCTCAGGAACCGGGGTAATCCAAGTTTCAAAGTCGAGAAAATATAAGGGATACTTTAGCGTTTGCACAAAATCGTTAATAGCTTCCTTATCAATAATAGATTGTCCATAATCAAGTATTTCAGCAATAGAACCTCCCCCACAATAGCCTTTAAAATCACATGCATACGGTATATTACAATGTGGCCCGATTTCAATATTAGGGAGTTCCTTAGTCTTCAACATATTCTTTAGTTCCAATATCTTTGAAGAAATACCTTCCTGTCTCATTTTGACATCTTCGATTACAGATGTGGGCGTAAATAATTGTTGTAAGTCCAAATCACCTTTTCGAATATATTTATTATTCAAGTGAAGGATAAAAATGTCTTCTAATTCAATACCAGAATTTGTAATAACATGATATTGTAGGGCAGCATCCTGCAAATAAGGTTCCTTTACTCCAGTACTACTTTTCACTTCATAGGCATACCATTTATCTTTACGTTTTACCATGATATCCATAGCAGCTAGCACACCATTAAATTGAAATGCGGCTTCATAAATAACCTTAGCACCCCTTGCTATGAGCATGGCAGTATCATAAACCGATTGCTGATAATGAAAAGCATCAACAGGAGAGGCATCAATACCCCCATAAAATCTTTTTTGAGCAAGCAATCCTACATCAGTGCCACTCTGAAATAAGGCAGTTTGAACTGCCTCCTCCTCATCTCTTTCAGAAGGATTAAACTTATGTAACCACAATCTTTTCAGGCATTGATTGCCATACATAAAAGTAGATTTGGATAAAATGTGCCTTTCAGGAAGTGACATAAAAAAAGGTTTAAAGAATTATTTAAGTAATAAATTTCTAAAAAGATGTTTTGATTACCAAATCATATCCGCTACAGCACAAATCCGATAAGTAGTATGACTATGAACACTTACCCCAATTTTGGTATATTCTGGATTCAAGCAATTAATCCGATGTCCTAGACTTGGGACTTTATCATCAATCAGCCACTGAAGTGCTATTTCCAAACCATTATCCATTCCATAAGAACAGCATTCTGCAAAATTCCCTTTTGGGCAATTTATTCGAGTATGACCAAATATCCCATTTTCGCCCGATTCGATAGCAAAACATTTTGCATTCTGATAGGCGGCAGAATCAAATACTAATGCAGACATACTCTTCATTGAGTTCAGTGCTATTATCAAAGATGATTTGTAGGTAGAATTTTTAGCGAAGTATCCTAACCTAGCCCCTCCTGTATAATCTTTCACTTCAATAGAAGCAAACTTTTTAGGATAGAGTCTTGCTAGATTAACATACAGAATTGTTTCCTTTTCCTCTTTGGTTAAAAAACTTAAAGCCGTAGCAGTATTAGCAGATTCAATTTGTTGTTGTGTCCAATTACTATTAATTGTATTGGTAGTTAATGGTACTGAATTAGCCGATGAATGCTGAGCGTTCAAAAGACAAGCATTCATAAGAACTAAAACAAATGCAATAACAAATTGAAATAAATATTTTCCCATAAGTAAGAAAGTTAATAAATGAGTTGGCAAAAAGGCAATATAATATCAAACGAAATAAGGTGTCAAGCAATTAACTAATATTTAAATAAGATACACTTTGATATCAAGTATAAATCCAATCTTGATA
>CANCKV010000247.1 GCA_947378615.1 Chitinophagaceae bacterium
AGTTTTCCCGTTATGAAAACGTTTTCTTAAATAGTTAATAATTACCTAGATTTTGGTGTTAGTTATGTACTAAAATGGTGCTATTTAATGTTTAGGCTCTCAATGAGTATATAAATTCGTGTAATTATTTGTTCAAATTCTAGTAGCACTTGTGGTAAAACATCTATAATAGTTAATGTTTGATTTAAAAATAGGCTATATAAATCATTTTTTGGGTAGGTTGTTTTTTATAACAGGGCACTAAAATGATACTTTTGGTAGCCTGTTTTTTATTTGAAAGCAAAGACGGTTTCGAATAAATCGAAACCGTCTTTAAAGAAAATAGTTTGTTATTCTTTCACAAACCCTATAGTATTTGATTTGCCATCTGTCGTCTGTACCCTTAAATGATAGAATCCCTTCTCCATACTTCCAACAAAAATATTAGGATTTGATTTATCTTTCAAGGAAATAAACTTGATTACCCTTCCCACATTATCAATCACTTGAACAGTATTAATATGATTGCCTTTTAATTTTAAAATATTGGCAACAGGATTTGGATAAATAGATAGCTGTGCATTACTTATTGAAAACTCAACCTTGACTATTTTACTAAAAGAAAAATTACCATCTTTATCTACAGATTTTAATCGATAGTAGTTGAGGCCGTTTGTAGGATTGTTATCTGTAAATTGATAACTATTTCGGCCACTACCTATTGCATTTTCAGTACCAATGCTCGTGAATGAACTGCCATCTGCACTAGCTTGTATGATGAAGTTAGCCGTATTCAATTCAGAAGCTGTTGACCAATTAAGTATCACTTTATCTGTTTCGCTAGTTGCTACAAAATCTTTCAAGCTAATAGGCAAAGTTGAATTAAGTATCAGAACTGTAAGCGAATCACATCCAACACTGTTCAACGTATCGAAAGTATAAGTACCGCTTTGTGTGTAGGTGTTACCATGCCAATTATAGGCAACTGAAGTAGAAACTCTAATAGTATCTCTGCTGATTGTATTCACCGTCAATTGTAAAGAGGCAGCGCTGTCACAGCCTACAGCATTTGAAAGGTGTACTATGTAAGTGCCGGAAGATGAATAATTATTGCCGTTCCAAGTAAAGGGAAGTGCAGAAGGACAAATACTTTTATTTGTTAATGAAGAAGTAGCAGATTTAAATGCATTGACTATAATAGGATTCAAACCTGTTCCAATACATCCATCTGCATTTTTTGCCATTACATAGTAGGTGCCTGCAACCGTAACAGTGTTTGATTGGAAAACACTGTAGTTTGCATCCTTGAAAAAAGAAAGTGTTAAGCCACTTATATCTCCTACTATACCTGCACGCAAATCAAAGCTTGTAACCCCACAACTAGGATCAATAATATTAGTAGAGATGATTGGGTTTCGTTTAAATGCATTAACTAGTGCACTCGCCGAATTGCTACAACCATTTGAAGTTACCTTTATATAATAAGTTCCAGCATTACTTACCATGTTTGGAATAGGCACCGTCAATGCTGCATCACTATAGTAATAGAAAGTGCCCGTATTTCCACTTGTAATAGCAGTAATTAAATCTACACTTGCAATACCACAAGCAGGATTGATAGATTGAGTGGTGATAATTGGTAAAGGTGTGATTGATAATAATAATGTAGCTGCACTATCACAACCTGCAGAATTCGTCAAATGAGCAATGTAAGTTCCTGCTGTGGAATAGTTAGTTCCATTAAAAGTATAAGAACTTCCTGCGCATATACTTGCATTCGTAGTACTTGTAGATAAAGATTTTATAGTCAAAACCAAAGTAGCCGCACTATCACAACCAACTGCGTTTGTTAAATGAGCAGTATAGGTTCCTGCAGTAGAATAGGTAATGCCATTAAACGTGTAAGAACTTCCTGCACAAATACTTGCATTTGTGGTACTTGTGGAAAGAGACTTAATATTCAATACCAAAGTAGCCGCACTATCACAACCTATAGCATTCGTTAAATGGGCAATGTAAGTTCCTGCCGTAGAATAGTTAGTACCATTAAATGTATAAGAACTTCCTGAACAGATACTTGCATTTGTGGTACTTGTGGAAAGCAATTTAATAGTCAATACTAATGTAGCCGCACTATCACAACCCGCAGCATTCGTTAAATGAGCAATGTAAGTTCCTGCCGTAGAATAGGTAGTACCATTAAATGTGTAAGAACTTCCTGCACAAATACTTGCATTAGTGGTACTTGTGGAAAGCGATTTAATAGTCAAAACCAAGGTAGCGGCACTATCACAACCCGCCGCATTCGTTAAATGTGCAGTATAGGTTCCTGCCGTAGAATAGGTAGTACCATTAAAAGTATAAGAACTGCCTGTACAGATACTTGCCTTCGTAGTACTTGTTGAAGGAGATTTGATTGATAATACCAATGACGCCGCACTATCACAACCTGCTGAATTAGTAAAATGAGCAATGTAAGTTCCTGCTGACGAATAGGTGCTACCATTAAAAGTATAAGAACTTCCAGTACAGATACTTGCGACTGTTGTAGAAGAAGTAGAATTATTTACAATTTCTGTAATTGTATTGCTCTTCACAGAATTTGAAGTCTGACAAGTATTTGAAGGGGCTAATACACAAGCGACTACATCACCATTTGAAGGTGAATATGTATAAGTTGTATTAGTAGCTCCTGTGATGTTAGTGCCACCCTTTGTCCACTGATAGAGAGGGGTTGTTCCACCATTTGAAATAGAAGAGGAGAATGTCACACTTGTTCCTGAACATATTGTAGTATTAGAAGAAGTGATACTGATAGTAGGTGACATATTATTGATAATACTGACAGTAATTGGCGAACTTGTTACAGGAGCATTGCTACATCCTGCTGAAACCCGAATTAATTCACAAGTGATCACGTCTTTATCATTTAGGGTAGTGGAAGTAAATACATTTGAATTGATACCTGCATTCATACCATTTACCATCCATTGATAGGTTGGGTTGGTACCTCCATTTGTAGGAGTAGCAGTAAAAGTAGCCACAGCACTAGCACAAAATGTATTATTTATTGAAGCGGATGCAATAGATACACTCGGAGGAATATTGACAATCAAAGTTTCAATAATTGTATTACTTGTAGCTGTTCCAATAGACTTACAAACATTATTTGCAGTTATTATACAAGCTATTTTATCTCCATTCGATGGAGAATAAGTATAATTGGAACTTGTTCCACCTATTATATTTACACCGCCTTTAGTCCATTGATAACTAGGCAATACCACTCCACTTTTTGGTGAGGCAGTAAAGTTTACATTTGTTCCAGAACAGATACTTCCTGAAGGATTCGCTGCAATTGTTACTGCAGAAGAATAAGTGGTATCAATAAGCACAATATTACTTATTTCGGAACAGCCTCCTGTACTATAAACTTTAGCTGTATAGCTACCTGCTGCAGTAGGAGAAAAGGTAGTATCAATAGATTTTGTCCAAGCTTGTGCCCGATTGTTACCTCTATCTACCACATATATACTTCCATTTGGAGTAACAAACAAACTACTTGGTGTATGCAATTTATTTCCTGTACTTGTACCTGTATTCAATACGGTAAAGTTTTTAGTTCCTTCAGCTCCCCATTTTAATACGTAATTATCTACGCCTGCATACTGTAGATATTCGAAATCTATAATTTGATTCGAAGCGGTGATGTACATAGTATTTGTATTTTCATCTATCCAAACGTCTGTTGGAAAAACAGCTGAATTACTAGTTCCAATTGTTGACAAATCTGCTACAGTAACACCTTGAGTTGCACCTTTAGCCCACTTCTGTATTCTGCTATTGCCAAAGTCAGCTACATAAATATCTCCATTTGATTTAACATATACACCCGTAGGATAGTATAATTGACCAGCACCATTTCCTCCTGCATCACCCAATTTGCCAGCTACAATTGTTCCCACTGTTGCACTAGGAGACCATTTAGATATTCGACTTCCCCATGTTGGATTTTGAGCAAACCCTGAAATAGGACCTCCACCAAAAGCATCAGAAACATATACATTAGAATCCTTGTCAGCAAAAACGCCAAAGGGGGTGGTTATATTTGAAGTAGTTCCACCACTTGCCGCATTTCCTGCAACAAGTACAGAGGTTTTGCTTCCTTTTACAAACTTTTGAATCTTATGATTATCATAATCTGATACATATAAAGAACCAGTAGAAGAAAGAAAAAGTCCAGTAGGATGATAAAAGTAACCAGGATTCTGACTATGAATTCCTGCAATCCCCGAAAAGATAGTTCCCACACCATTCTTCCATTTCATTACTCTGTGATTGGTATAATCGCTTACATAAACAGAGTCGTCAATTGGATCTACAACAACTCCCCATGGCTTATCAAAATGACTTAAATCAAGTCCTGAAGTTCCAGATGAATCCCCTGCAACCGTCTTTCCTATAATATTATCAGTCTTAATATTGTTAGTTGCCACTAATGTGGTGCCATTGTACCATTCAATTTTTTCAGCAAACTTTGCACCGGTCACTTTCAAGATAGGTTTGTTAGTAAAACATTGATTAGAACTAGCCAAGCCAATAGTTGAAAGTCCATTACAAGCACCATTCGTGATTGCATTTATTGTGAGTTTCAAAGTTGCCACACTATCGCAACCAGTACTACTCATCAGATTAGCAGTATAAGAACCTGCTGTTGTATAGTTAATTCCATTGAAAAGATAAGTTCCTCCAGCATTCATACTTGCATTAGTAGTACTAGTACTTGCACTCTTTACCAAAAGAATTAAAGTGGCGGCACTGTCACAACCTGTAGAATTAGTTAAATGAGAAGTGTATGAACCAGAAATTGTATAGGTCTGACCATTAAAGGTATATGAACTTCCTTGGCAAATAGTAATATTTGTATTTGAAGTTGAGGAAACGCATAGTTTAAAACCTGCTAAACTTGCTGAACCACTTGCATTTGTGACCATAACACTTCCGCTTGCACCACTTCCTACTACCGCTAAAATAGTACTATCATTTTTCACATTAAATGAAATAGCAGAGATGCCACCAAAGCTTACAGCCGTTGCACCTGTGAAACCATTCCCTTTTATGGTATCAATAGTTCCTGTAGAGGCAGAAGTAGGTGTGAATGATTTTATGGTGGGTGTAGCATTAGGAGCATCAATAATAAAACCTAATGTAAAATTGCCATTCGTTCTTCTCTGCCCAACAACATAGCCATATCTTTCTGTAGGACTGATAGTATTCGAAGCGCCTTTTTCAATAAGATGCCCATACGAAGAGAAGACTGTACTTGGGTTATTAACTTTCCTAGGTGCAGAAAAAGTAGAAATACAAACTGCAAAAAGCAGCATGGCTAAACTGATAAACTTTGAAGATGTATGCATAACGATTTTATTACTTTTTATAACTTAGAGAATCGAAAATATAGTTTTTTTATTAATTAAAATAAATAAACAAAGGACTGATTTATTTATGAAAATAAAATCAGTTCAAAGTAAACAGGTTTATGAAAAGTATGAACAGAAATTGACTATTTGAAGGGTAAGATAATAAATAGGAAGAAAACGCTTATTGACCTAATAAATATTTTTTAATTGATTTTCTAAGCAAAAAGTCTTTATTAGAATCAAGTCTTTCTGTACTATTATATTTGTAAACCTGACTTTAGACACTTAATAACGCAGGATTCTCAAACCAAAAATTCCACTAATTGATACGATTCTTATTTTTTTCGAAACGATTATTCTAATTTGCGTATCGACTGTAACTTAATTCGTTACGCCTGTTCGATTATTCTTCACGCCTTGAGCTTTAT
>CANCKV010000248.1 GCA_947378615.1 Chitinophagaceae bacterium
GTTGACCATCATGATGATTTACAACTTTAGTATAACTGACTTTTAGGTTATCTAATTTTAATTTCTTTAGTGAAGTCCTGAAGAATTCTTCTTCAAACAGGTTCTTACCACCTTCTTCATCATCATTTTTCCATTGAGTTGGGAATTGCTTTTCAATATCAATAGGTAAAAGTCCACTAAAGATGGCGTTTCTACTATATTGCGTGGCAGTAGGAAGAATAGAATAAAAAGTTTCTTCTTCCAAGATTCTAAAGCTTTCAGCAAAAATCGGTTGAATTGTTTTCCATTGATCGAGACGAAGATTATCTATTAACACAAAAAACAAGGATGTACCTTTTTCTAATTGAGGTAATACTTTGCTCTTTAATAGGGTATGACTCATGATAGGAACATCTATCGTTTTTGGATTCATCCACTTAGTATAATTTCTACTTATAAATTTAAAGAACTCCGTGTTTGCCTCTTCTTTTTGCGAAGCAAGAATCTCTTGCATTTCAGGACTATTGGTTTTTTCCATTTCCAATTCCCAATAAACAAGTTTCTTATAAATATCCATCCAATCATTAAAGTCTGGATTGCTATTTAGTGCTGTAAATAAATTGCGAAACTGTTGCTGATAGGTCGTCGTCGTTTTTTCGGATACCAATCTCTTATTATCAATAATTTTCTTTAGACTCAATAAAACCTGATTAGGATTTACAGGCTTAATTAGATAGTCGGCTATCTGACTACCAATTGCATCATCCATTAAATTCTCTGTCTCATTTTTGGTAATTAACACTACAGGAATCTGCTGATTAATTTCTTTTATTTTCACAAGCGTCTGCAATCCTGTAATGCCAGGCATTGTTTCATCAATCAATACAACATCTACTTGATTATCTTTCAGGTATTCTAAGGCATCAAAACCATTCGAAAAAGTAGTTACCTCATAACCTTTAGTTTCCAGAAACATTTTTTGTGACTGTAAACTCTCCATTTCATCATCTACCCAAATAATTTTTGCTAACGGCATTTTGTTTAATTTAATTGTTTTAATAAAAATAAATGAACTTTAATCCAACAATACATAACTAAGAAATTGTACGTTATACGTTATAAGTATTACGTTGTAAGTTTTAAATATTATGTTTAATTGCATTTGCGTTCTATAAATATATAGGTTACTCAAAAGATTTAGATATAATTCCTATCTAAGTTTACTAATGTTAAAACGATTATGAATTCTCAAGAAAATCTAACAATAGCAGCACGTATAACTTAAAACGTACAACTCATTAATTACCTGACTGTTGATTTTAATACCCTGAAAAACTAAATAGTAGAAGTGTAATTCAAATTGAAGACAATTTTTGTAGATTGTTTTTCAAAAATAGCAGAATAGCTGATATGAAAAATATTAATTAAATGGTTTAACAAAGATTCAACTAAGTATTAACGTGATTTTGGGATAGTGAAAAAGCTACACTCAAACTAACGACTCTTGTTTTAATACTCTGGTTTTTAAATGAATCAAGATAATAAATTCCGGGTTAACGTTCATTTTTAAAGGCAAACCCATTATTATTTGATAAAACTGATTTTATTCAATAAAAAATCTTCAATAAATATTAAAAAGCTAATTTAAGTCAATAAAAATGCGGTAGTGATACTTATAAATTTGCGTGATTTCACAAAATTATCATTTGAATGGATATTTCAAATCCATCATAGTTTATTAAAACTCCCAAAAAATTGAATAAAATAGAATTTTTGCCCGAAGAGGAATGGATTACTCTACAGTTAGAAGAACGTAGAGGAAAAACAAAATATGCAATTTCAAATTTTGGAAGAGTCATTAGTTATTCAAAAGAAATGGCTCTAGGAAAATTGATGCCTCTAAATTTGGAACCCACTAGACATACTAGAATAAAAGTAGAATTTAAAAAAGGAAGCAAAAGTTTTTACATTCATAAAATAGTTGCAGAGCATTTTGTTCCGAAACCTTCGGATGAACTTGAAGATGTAATCCATATAAACAAGGATATTAAAGATAATCATTACAAAAATCTTGCTTGGGCTACGCATACAATTTATAAACAAAGTATTTTAGAAGCAAATTATTTGAGAAAAAGAAAAAATGCGGCTCCAAAAACTAAGCAAAACCCAGGATTGAAATTATTTATTGGAGAAGAATATCGAGATATAGATGCTGGGATGACTAATAAGAAGTATGCAATTACTAATTTCGGACGACTTATCAGTTACTACGATGAAATAGAAAATGGGTCTTTTTTAAAAGTGGGAACTCACGCACAGGGATACAAAATTTGGCACTATAAGACAGAGGGAAAAGCAAAAGCATATTTGCTGCACAGACTTGTGGCACTTTATTTTTTGGAACCGCCTTCAGAAAATCATATTTATGTAATTCACAAGGATCATAACAAAGCTAATAACGTGGTGGACAATCTCGAATGGGCAACGTTTGACGAACAATTGAAGCACGCAGATACTAGTGTAGCAGTGATAGAAAGAAAAGAAAACCATAAACATAGATCCGAAATAACAGGAAGAGGAGCAAAGCTTACGGTTGGAAAAGTAAGACTTTTGAAGAAAATTTTATTTGATACAAACAGAACTACGAGGATGAAAATGATTGCAAAACAGTTTGGAATTTCAACAATGCAGCTTTATCGTATTAAATCTGGCGAAAATTGGGCATGGGTAAAGCATGAAACTGTGAAATAATAGAAAAGACCTTGTACTTTCGCACCTTTCACTAAAGAAAGTATAATGATATCAGTTTTTGATACAGCAACAAAAGCAATTGCAATTGGTAGCGATCACGCAGGATTTGAGTATAAGGAAGCAGTAAAGAGTTGGCTTATTTTACAGGGATTTACTGTAAAAGATTTTGGTACAAATTCTTTGAGTAGTGTTGATTACCCTGATTTTGCCCATCCTACTGCATCAAGTGTCGAAAAAGGGGAAACTGCATTTGGCATTTTATTTTGTGGTAGTGCGAATGGAGTAGCTATTACAGCTAATAAACATCAAGGAATTAGAGCGGGATTGTGTTGGGATAATGATGTAGCTAAGTTGGTTCGAAAACATAATGACTCCAATGTTCTCTGCATTCCAGCCCGTTTTGTTGCTTTGTCGTTAGCTCAGGAAATCATAGAAAACTTTATTCAGACAGCCTTCGAAGGTGGTCGTCATGCTACTAGAGTAGAAAAAATTAGTTGTTAAGAAAGTGATGAATTATGAGTGATGAATTATGAGTTTTACATTAATTTTTACTTTCATAACTCATATTTCACAACTTATAACGATTAACTCATCACTCATAATTCATCACTCATAATTATATTTCACCTTTAAATATTATACCTATCGACGTCACTTTGCCTCATGGTCATTTCTATTATTATTGTAAATTATAACGTAAAATACTTTCTTGAGCAATGCTTATGCTCTGTTAGGAAGGCTACGAGTACTATTGAGTCAGAGGTTTTTGTGGTTGATAACAATTCTAGCGATGAGAGTATATTATATCTAAAACATCGATTTCCGTATGTACATTTTATATATAATGAAGAAAATTTGGGTTTTGCAAAAGCAAATAATCAGGTTTTGCAACAATGTAAAGGAGATTATATCTTGTATTTAAATCCAGATACGATTATTCCAGAAGATTGTTTTGAAAAATGCATTGAATTCTTTGAAAAAACAAGCGATTGTGGCGCAATAGGTATAAAAATGATTGACGGTAGTGGTACTTTTCTTCCTGAAAGTAAAAGAGGATTTCCATCGCCAATTGCCTCCTTTTTTAAATTGACAGGATTGTCCGAACTCTTCCCTCGTTCACCTATATTCAATCAATACTCGTTAGGTTATCTGAGCCCATTTCAAAATCATAGAGTGGATGTTTTGGCAGGAGCATTTCTGATGGCAAAAAGTTCGATAATACAATCAATAAATGGCTTTGATGAGGCATTTTTCATGTATGGAGAAGATATTGATATCAGCTATCGTATTCAGAAATCTGGATACAACAATTACTATCTCGCCGATAGTACGATACTCCATTTTAAAGGAGAAAGTACCAAGAAAGGTAGCTTGAATTATGTAAAAATGTTTTATAGTGCCATGAGCATTTTTGTTCATAAGCACTATTCTGGAAATAAAGCACGCATATTTTCACTTTTTATTCATACTGCCATTGTTCTAAGGGCCGTGCTATCACTCCTAAAATCTTTTGTTGTTAAGGTGGGAATGCCCCTTTTGGATGCCTTAATTATTTTCTTTTCCTTATGGTTCGTAAAGAATGAATGGACAATTTTTGTAAGAAATGGCATCGATTTTCCTTTAGATAATTTTCCTCTAGCATTTTTTTCATTCACCATTATATTTTTGGTAACAGGTGCAGTTTCTGGAATGTATGATAAGCCTGACAAGCCTTTGAAAACCTTTTTTGCAAGTATCTCTGGAATAGTCTTAGTGATTGCTGCCTATTCCTTATTTCCAGAACGTTTAAGATTTTCCCGCTCGGTAGTTGTGCTTGGGGGCATTTTTGCAGCAGTTGCGATAACAATTTTCAGATGGTCATTACTCAAAATTAATTGGATTGAGCCGAGTGATGAAGAATACAAATTTCAACAGACCGCCATAGTGGGTACAATTGAAGAATATGAAAGGGTCTATGCTATTTTTAGCCACGCTGGAATTGAAGAAAGGATTATTGGGAGAATAAGTGTAAACAATTACAACGAGTATTCAATTGGAGATATTAAAGAATTAAAAGTATTATTGAATAAACTCAATATCAAAGAATTGATATTTTGCGAAGGGACACTAACTAATTATTTGATTATTCAACTTGTACAAACACTGCCAAGAACTATCAACTACCGTTTTATTGGAAATAATTCGGATAGCATTGTCGGGAGCGATAGCAAGGCAACTAGTGGCGAAACACTTGCATCTGAAGGATTTTACCGCATTAATGAGTCTTACAACAAAAGAATGAAACGAGTGGTTGATATATTTTTTTCGCTTTATCTGCTTTTTACCTTTCCTATTCAAGCCCTTTTTGTAAAAAGAATAACTACTTTAATTAAAAATAGCATTTGGGTTTTATCAAATAATTTTACTTGGATAGGATATACTGCCAAAGAAATTAATTTGCCAATGCTAAAAAAAAGTGTCATTACATGTTATGGGTTACCTGTCAATACCGTTCATCCCTTAAATAATGAGGCCTTACATCATCTTAACTTACAGTATGCAAAAAATTATGATTTTTGGGCCGATATAAAAATTCTTTTTAAAAATTACAAACACTTAAGTGGTCAATAGTCCTGTTGTCTGTACTTTTTGGAATGCATTTCTCATTTTTAATGATTCTTTTAAAGTATTTAGTATATTTTCGTGAAAATGTGTTTCTAACCTAGTAACTAACGATGGCGATAATTGATTTTAAAGTTTCTTCACGCATAACAAAAGCGCTTGGCTTATCCAAAAGCAGCCCTAGGACCATGCAACTGAGGGTGCTTAAAAAACTTTTAAGGAAAGCAAGATTTACTGAGTTTGGTCAAACCTATCGTTTTGATGATATTTTACTTAGCAAGCATCTTGGAAAGAAATTTCAGGAACTTGTCCCTACTTATAACTACAATAAATTATATAAAAATTGGTGGTATAAAACCTTAGAGGGCATTCCTGATGTTTGTTGGCCCGGAAAGGTTAAGTATTATGCACTTTCTTCAGGCACTTCGGAGGCCTCAAGTA
>CANCKV010000249.1 GCA_947378615.1 Chitinophagaceae bacterium
GAATTATAGGTAGTAAGGAAGAACAATACAGGGCAATTCTTCCACAGATAAAGGCATTGATAGAAGGTGAAGAAGATTTGATTGCTAATCTTGCCAATATTGGTGCGGCATTAAAAGAACAGTTTGGATGGTGGTGGATAGGGTTCTATTTGGTAAAAGGAGATGAATTAGTACTTGGTCCGTTTCAAGGGCCTGTAGCATGTACAAGAATTAAAAAAGGAAGGGGAGTATGCGGAAAAAGTTGGCAGGATGCAGCGACAGTGATTGTTCCCGATGTACATCAATTTGAGGGGCATATTGCATGCAGTAGTCAATCGAAAAGTGAAATAGTCCTTCCCTTAATTAAAGAAGGCGTTGTTTTCGGTGTATTAGATGTCGATAGTGTTGATTTGGATTGCTTTGATGATATAGATAGGAAGTATCTTGAAGAAGTGGTTAGGGAGTTGTTAGTGGTTAATTGTTAGTGGTTAATTGTTAGTTGTTATATTAGTGTTAGTTGTTTAAAGGTATAGAAATATTATTAGAATAAACTAACTAGTGACCAGTAACCAGCAACCAGCAACCAGTAACCAGTAACCAGTAACCACTAACCACTAACCACTAACCACTAACAACTCCCATTTCACCGAATAAAAAGCCGATTCTGTCTAATAGACCTTGAAAAATTGTTAAATAATCACCTTTAAAGGAGTCAAAATCGTGTACGTATTATTAAACTATTTACATTCAGCCACTAAATTGAAATATGAAAAGAAATTTATTCTTGACTGCTTTGTTTCTTGTATTTACCCTTTCTAATTTATTGGCTCAACAAATAGATTCAGTGATGTTCGGTTATGCTGAAAATTATCCTCAGGAGAAAGTCCATATTCAATTTGATAAAGACCTATATCGAAGAGGAGAAACCATTTGGTTTAAAGCCTATATTTTGGCCGATATGCAACCGACTGCTATCAGTAAAAACTTTTATATTGATTGGTATGACAACAACGGAAAATTACTTTCCCATACAAGTTCCCCATTATATAAATCCTCTTCGAGGGGACAATTTGAAATTCCATCAGAATATTCCGGGAAAATTCTACACTTAAAAGCCTATACAAAATGGATGCAAAACTTCGATTCTTCCTTTATTTATGACAAAGAAATACGGGTGGCACAAGTCATCAATAATGATAATAAGCACATAAGTAATACAGAAAAGCCTGCAACAACCATTCACTTTCTTCCTGAAGGGGGGAATTGGCTAGCAGGGAAGGAAAGTAGGGTGGCATTTGTAGTGACTAATCAACAAGGAAAACCTGCAGAAGGTTATGGGATTATCGTCAACTCGAAAGGGGAATTCATCGATTCATTCACTACCACTCATGACGGAATGGGAATCATATCTTTATCTCCCGAAGCCTACAATCCATTAGCTGCTATATGGAAAGATGAGTATGGGAATAAAAATTATACCACCTTGCCTTTGCCTCAATTACAGGGATATAAGTTAGAGGCACAACCTGTAGAAGGGAAAGTGATTTTTGTTGTGGAATGTTCGGATAGTATTTATGGAAAGGAAAAGGTTGCCCATATCATTGCCCATATCAATCAGCATATCGTGTACAAATGCAATGTAAACTTGGTAAATAAATCTGCTATGGGAGAAATTCCAACACAAGATTTACCGACTGGTATTCTTCAAATTACTTTGTTTAATTCAGATTGGACGCCAATTGCAGAAAGAGTAACATTTGTCAATAATAAATTCCAGACGTTTAAAACCAATTTGAATATTATTGAAAAGAGTCAAGAAAAGCGTGGTAAAAATAGTTTTGAAATAGCTGTTGATAATCCCGTAAAAAGTAACATGAGTATTGCCATTACCGATGCAGGATGGTATAGGGATAGTACGACTAATATTTTGACTCAATTATTATTGTGTAGTGATATAAAAGGATATATAAAGAATCCTTCTCAATATTTTGAAAGCACAGAAGATTCCGTAAAGGAACAATTGGATTTAGTCATGCTTACACACGGATGGAGAAAGTTCAATTGGGAGGCTGTTGTAAAAGGTAATTATCCTAAGATTCCTTTCGGAAAGGATACAGATTACCTCGAAATTAAGGGTAAAGTGTTTGGTAGAGCATTTACGAGAAGAGGCCCTAATCAGATGATTAATATCATTTTACAGGCAAAAGATAGTAGTAAACAATTGATTTATCTACCGATTAGTAAAAATGGCGAGTTTGTTCAAAAGGAGGCTTTGTTTTTTGATACTGTCAAGGCCTATTATCAATTTAATGGAGAAAAGAGGCTTACAAACATTGCTACAGTACAATTTGACAATGGGTTATTTAATAAATATCCAAAGAAGATTAATGGTACTTATGATTTTACTTACAAATTGCCCGATTACTTACAGGATACAGCAAATCTTGCCGGAACTAAAAGTTTATTAGAACAGATAACAAAGGTTGAGCGCTATGCAAAAGCACATCAGCTTGCAGAAGTAACAGTAAGGACGAAGAAAAAGAAAGCGGTAGATGTTCTTGATGAAAAATACACTTCAGGGCTTTTTAGTGGAGGTGATAGTTATCAATTCGATTTGGTCAATGATCCTTATGCAAAGTCTTCTCCAGATATTTTTTGGTATTTACAGGGAAGGGTAGCAGGTTTGCAAATTAATGAAGAGGGCGCAAATGTTTCTTTAAGATGGCGAGGCGCACATCCTCAACTTTATTTAGATGAAATGCCCGCAAGGACTGAAGAAATTAAGACGTTAATGGTAGAGGAAATCGCTTATGTAAAGGTGTTTCGACCTCCTTTCTTTGGCTTTGGTGGAGGATATAATAGTGGTGAAGGTGGTGCAATTGCCATTTACACAAGAAAAGGCTCTGATGTTCAGTTTATTTCAGGTATGGGAATGGGGTATGGAATTATACCAGGATACACACCTTATAAGGAGTTTTATAAGCCTGATTATTCTTACAATCAGCCACAGGAACCAGATGTTAGGACTACTTTATATTGGAATCCATATATCTTAACAGATAAATCTAATAACGTATTTAAGGTCGATTTTTATAATAACGACATTAGTAAGCGTTTGAGAGTCGTTTTAGAAGGCATTGATGCAGAAGGAAAATTGACTCACTTTGAAAAGGTAATAGAGTAAAAAAATACTGTTTTTTTGAATTATTTCTTTAGATTATAAATAAATTACAAGAAATCATTTCAAAAATCAATTATTAGCAGTAATATTGTTGAGTTTTTTTTGTTAATTGCAGATTTAATTAGCCTAAGGAGAGGAAGAATCTATTTATTTTTTATTAAATTAAATTTTAATTGATTTGATTTGTCTCTTATGTCAAATGTCTATTTTTTTAGTTGTGACATTTTAAGATTTTGCAATCAAGCTGATAAATTTCACAGAACTCTTTATGAAAGTATTTCTAACGGCTTTCTTTTTCATATTTATAGTTACAACATGTGTAGCCCAAGTCGATGGTTATTTGACTGAGTATGGCACAAATGGAAGTGAACTTATTAAAAAGAATGGTATTAAAAAAGAGATTGTTTGCAACTACTCTTTTAGTACTGTTCTTAAAGGAATAACTATTTTTTCCGATATAAGCAAAGTTTTGCTAGTGGACTCTGTTACAATATTCTTTGATGACAATGGTAATATGACAAAACGAGAACGTTTTACAAAAAAACGGCCATCAAAACTCGTTGATTTCTTCTTTTACGATTCGTCCAATTCATTATTAAGGATTGAGAGTAATTACATTATTGGTGAATCTCAAATTAATATTGGCTACACTGATTATACGTATAATTTTAATGGTGATTTGGCATCTTCTACTACAAAATACAAACTCCCCAATGGAATTATAAAAAACAGTGAAGTAAGAAGGATTTATAATGATAAAAAGCAACTGATTGAAGTTTGGGAAAAAACCAATATCAGCAAAAGTATTCTTACAGAAAAATATTTTTACGATAGAAGAGGGCGTGTTAAACGAATAGAGAGTTACAACTCAGATTATGCTATTACCTATAAGTATCGTAGGAGAAAGACGATAGTTCTTTCGAATAATGTATATGAAGATTATCATAAGACAATCATGAAGTATAATAGCCTTCATCAATGCATTAAAATGACTCATGGAGATAGCATGACTGAATTTACTTATAATAGGGATGGTACTTTGTCAGAAAGTAAGAGGCATTATGACGAGGATCGTCTTTCTATTTCACAGCATCAATATATAAAAGAATAGTATAGATATTGGGTAAGCTTTTTAAGATTGGAATAACGAATATTTAAAGAATATTTTAAAGATAAATAATAATGGAAAATTTAACTGTTGCTCAGAAATTTAAGACGCTTTTTGGTACTGAACCTGTAAGTATTGTGCGATCACCTGGTCGCATCAACTTGATTGGAGAACACATTGATTACAATGATGGATTTGTTCTACCTGCTAGTATTAATAAAGAAATCATTTTGGCCATTTCTCCAAATACTACCGACGATACTTGTAATTTATACGCATTCGATTTTGATTCTTCTTTTACCTTTCAACTTTCCCAACTTGATAAGACGAATCTAGGATGGCCAAACTACATAATGGGAGTCGTGGATGAATTGCAAAAGGCAGGCTATCAGTTAAAAGCATTTAATTGTGTTTTTGGAGGAAATATTCCTACTGGTGCAGGCTTGTCCTCATCAGCAGCTGTGGAATGTGGAGTTGCCTTTGGTCTTAATGAAATATTCAAACTTGGATTGTCAAAATTGGATATTGTTCAGATTTCAAAGAAAGCAGAGAACCATTTTGTTGGCGTGAATTGTGGTATAATGGATCAGTTTGCAAGTACTTTTGGCAAGGCAAATCATGTAATCAAGCTCGACTGTAAATCATTAGAATATCAATATTTCCCTTTTCAAATAGATGGATATGATGTAGTTCTTTGTGATACAGGTGTTAAACATTCCTTAGGTGATTCTGAATATAACACACGTAGAAAAGAATGTGATGCAGCTATTGCTTTGTTGAAAAGCAAATACGAGACAATAAAATCTTATAGGGATGTAACTCCTGAACAAATACAAACTGTCGCATCCGAACTTCCTGCTAAAACAATTGATCGGGCAAATTTTGTTATTGCTGAGATAAAAAGGGTAGGGGACGCTACTGAACTTTTGACTTCAAATGATATTGTTGGTTTCGGACAATTGATGTATCAAACGCACGATGGTTTAAGTAAATTGTATGAAGTGAGTTGCGAAGAACTTGATTTCTTGAAGGACTTGGCATTCGAAAGTGGCTTAGTGACCGGAAGCAGGATGATGGGTGGTGGTTTTGGTGGATGTACTATTAATCTAATTAAAAAAGAAAATACGAAGTCCTTTATTGAAAAGGCAGAATCTGCTTATCAATCTAAGTTTCAAAGGGCTCTAAAAACGTATGTTGTAGCAATAAAAGATGGTACGTCTTTGGTTTAGAAATTAAATCTTAAAAATATAAACGGGCGAATATGATAGCATTTACACTATAATATTCGCCTTTTTTGTGTTTGTAATATCTTGAATTATCCAATTTTTCAAGTAAAAACTTTGCAAACGCAAAGAAACATTAGCTCGTGAATGTCAAAAATTTCCGAATGTAAATCCAAATTTTTGGGTAAGCATTAATCATACATGATTATTGGGATAGACTATTAGCGATTTTGAAATTTCTAAATGTTAGTTCTACATACTGATTATGAATA
>CANCKV010000250.1 GCA_947378615.1 Chitinophagaceae bacterium
GTATTGCCAATAGTGGTGTTCTTGCCCCTTATGGAGTAAGCGGTAATACTGGAACAATCACTGGTAATGTATCTGTAGAAAGATTTATTCCTAAAGGCTTCCGTGCCTACAGGGATTTGAGTGCAGGTGGTGTGTACAGTGCTTCAAATACTTTGTTCAATACATGGCAAGAAAGTGGTAGCTATGCCAATAATGGTTATGGAATGTTCATCACCGGCAAATTAGATACAACTATAAAACATAATTTGGTGGATGGTACAACTTATCTTGATCATTCCATTTCAGGAACTCCATCTGCTTTCTATTATAAGGCAGGCTGGGATACTATCAAACATACCGACACAATCTTGAATCCTTATCAATCCTATCGTGTATTGGTAAGAGGTGATAGAAGTTTCGATTTGGATACGACTCCAGTCATTGCTATTGCAGGCCCTTTAGTGTTAGCGATGAATAATTCAACTTCTTTGAGAGCTTCAGGTAGTTTGATTACAGGTAATGTGGTCTATAGCAGAAGTGGTGTTTCAAATACAGTTACAGGATCTGCGTTTAATAATCTTGCCAATGGGTTGAATCCTGCTGCTAACAGCTATACCTACATTGCAAATCCTTATGCTTGTCCTATTGATTTCAAGCATATCTATGACAATGGGGGATTGGTAAACGTACATCCTTATTATTATTATCTCGACCCTACAATAGGTTCTACAGGCGCATGGGTCGTTTATAATGCAGAAAGTAATGCATCTACTAAGTGGGGCTTAAATAGTAATGGTGAATTCATTCAAACAGGTCAAGGATTCTTGATAAAGGATACTTCTTTTGGAGCACCTAGTTTGACCATTACAGAGGCAGATAAATCAATCCTTTCTTCTTCTAGAACAGGCGTATTTGGTACAACGGTTTCAAACAGTGGATTATCAATTAATTTGATGAAACAGTCAGGAACCAATTATCTCAAGATGGATGCTGTAGTGGCAGTATTCGGTAGTCAGTTCAGTAATAGTATTGGTAGAGAAGATGCTGGCAAAATGAGTAATGCATCTGATAACTTGTCAATTTCTGAAAGTGGAAAGAGCCTAAGTATCGATGCTAGATTACCTGCAACTACTGCTGATATTCTTCCTATCAACTTAGGACAATTGAGTGGTACAAATTATCAATTGGTGATTAATTCAAGTGACTTCGTAAGAAATGGTGTTGCTCCTTATATTAAGGATACATACACGAATAAAACGATTGCCCTTTCAAGTGGTATGGATACAATTTCCTTCACCGCAGATGCAAAGGTTGCTGCTACTTATCAAAACAGATTTAGTGTGGTTTTCAAACCTACCACTTTATCTGTAAATAGTATCTTAGCAACAGCTACCGCAAACGGCAGTGTTGCAACAATCACTTGGAATACAGTAGGAGAGAAGGGAGTCGCTAAGTTTGAAGTAGAGAAATCTGCTAATGGAGCAAGTTTCACGAAAATTGGTCAACAATCTGCTAAGAATACAGCAACTGCAAGTTATTCTGCTACTGACAATGCAGCAACAGATGCAAACAATTACTACCGTATCAAGGCTATAAGCATAGACGGAACAATTGCATACAGTAACATCGCTAAGGTTACTTATAACGTACAACTTACAACCTACAACTTGTATCCGAATCCGTTGGTAGGAACGAAATTGAGCGTACAATTTAATAATGTAACAACTGGTAAGTATGTAGCAAGCATCACAAATGCATTGGGACAAAAGGTAGCTGAACAAGCAATCAACCATGCAGGCGGAAATGGTACGCATTCAATAAGCATCAAGCAAACAATTGCAGCAGGTGTTTACAATGTAGTCATCAGGGATGTGAATAGCAAAGAACAAGTGTATCAATCAACACTTTCAGTTCAATAGTTGTTAGTTATTAGTTATTAGGTCTTTACTAACCACTAACCACTTATAACTAACAACTAATAACTAACCACTAAAAAAGAGAGAGAGGCCAAATAGGATGCTACCCGTGTTTGAGTGTTTAGCGGGTGGCGTCCTTGGTTTTAAGTTATAACTCTTAGGAAATGAAGATTAGAAGGAAAAAATGAAATAGGGAAGATAAGGGAAATTCTATGGCAAAATGCTTTGTCTCGGACTTTCAGTTATCAATTAAAAATTATCAATTAAAATTATTGTCATGTATTCATTAATTAAAAGTGTAACGAAAATGGGACTGATGTTGCTGTTAGGCATCTGTCTTTCACAAGCAGTAAATAGTCAAACTCCTGCTGACGACCCAGGAATAGGCGGTCCAGGTGTTGGAGCTGCTCCTGCAGGGGATGGTTCCCCAATTGTTCCTTTTAATGGCAATATGACTTTGTTGTTTTTTGCTGTAGGAGTAAGCGTATTATCTTCAAAACTGAAAAGTCAAAAACAGTTGACAAGTGAATATTGAAGTGCTGATTTTGAAAACTGTTGTAATGAACCATTTGAAATGGGTTGAAGAAATAGGTATTCAAATTTTCATAAATTTAATATGAGTAATTTCCCTTTCATAGATTAGGAAAGTAGAATCCATACATCCTCAGAAGATAATGGTTTGAGAAAAGTAAATGGTTAAATCCATTTAATAAGTGGTATAATCATTTAAATAAATTGTGAGAATATGTTGAAGAAGATGAAGGCAGACAGTTATTTTATCCAAATTAATAATTTTGTATTGGGATTACTGATACTCTATTTGTTTTGTTTTACAAAGATAAATGCACAGTCTGCCTTTAATGTAAATAAACAGTTGAACTATTGCATTCAACAGGTAAATAAAACTGTGGCGGCAAATAATTCAATTGGAGATATAAATATTCCACGTAGCATTGATAACAATGCTAAAGTTTGGAAATATGTTGATTATAAGGATTGGACAAGTGGTTTTTGGCCAGGAATTCTTTGGTATGCCTATCAATTTTCTCATGATAACCAATTTAAAATTCAAGCCGCCAAATTTTCGAATGAATTAATTCCATTAGCTTATAGTCCTGCCTACGATCATGACTTAGGTTTTCAGATAAATTGCAGTATCGGAAATGGTTTTCGCTTAACACAAAATAAAAACTATAAGAAAATATTATTGGCCGCTGCCGATACCCTTGCAACTCTATTTAATCCCAAAGTAGGTACCATTCTTTCTTGGCCAAGAGAAGTACAATCGCTTGGAGGTCATAATACCATTATGGACAACATGATGAACCTTGAATTATTGTTTTGGGCGTCAAAAAATGGAGGCAATAAGCAACTGTACAATATTGCAGTCAAGCATGCAAACACAACAATGAAAAATCATTTCCGTAAGGATTTTTCAGGTTATCATGTAGTGGTATATGATAGTATTACTGGAAAGAAGATAAAGGGTATCACACATCAAGGGTATAGTGATGCCTCGATGTGGGCTAGGGGACAGTCGTGGGCGATTTATGGTTTTACAATGTGTTATCGGGAAACCCATAATCCAGTATTTCTCGACTTTGCACAGAAAGTGGCAGGTATATATCTAAAGAGATTACCTAAGGACATGATTCCTTATTGGGATTTTGACGACAAGTCGATTCCAAATGCTCCCAAAGATGTTTCAGCCGCAGCTGTAACTGCCTCTGCTTTACTCGAATTGTCAACTTTTATGACCGACAAAACTAAACAGGAATATTACAAAAGCAAGGCAGTGTCAATGTTGAAGGAAATTTCCACTCCTAAATACCAGAGTTGTGAAGTAAATAATGCAATACTGCTTCATTCAACAGGGCATAAACCACATAATAGCGAAGTGGATGCCTCGATTAATTATGCGGATTTCTATTACATGGAGGCATTATTAAGATTAAAGAACATGGGTTTATAATTTAATTCTCTTTATGAGGTTAGAAACAATTAACGTCCTTTGTGTTTGTAAATTAATATTTCAATATTGAATTTGGTTCGTGACATTTTTAAAAATGAGATTAAATAATTGATGATGAAAAGATACATTAAGTTTGGTTTTACGCTAGTGCTGACACAATTAAGTTGTCATATTTTATTTGCACAAATAATTCCTGAAACCACCCACAAATTAGTATCTCCTGATAACAACATAGTTGTCAACTTCTACCAAAAGAAACTTTCCGATTCTACAAGGTCATTACATTATAGTGTCGATTATAAGGGCAAGTCTGTTATTGCAGAATCAGATTTAGATGTTCAATTGGATAATCATTTATGCGAACAAGCAATGGCTTTGCCTGTTGACCATCATGCTAAATGGTGCGAAAATCTAAAAGTAATTGGCTTTGAAACTAATGGGAACAATACTTCTTGGAAACCGCTAATTGGAGAAAAAAGTGAGATTAAAGACAATTATAATTCCATAATCATCCATCTAGTAAAAGACGACAATCCTATTTATAAGATGGATTTGGAGATTAGGGCATACAATGAAGGTGCCGCCATCAGATATTTCTTCCCTGAAAACGAGAAAGGAACTTATTATCGGATAATGAGTGAAAACACAACTTTTACAATGCCAGAAAATACAAAGGCTTGGGTCGCAAATTGGGCACAAGCTCCTTATAAATTACTTCCTCTAAAGGATTGGGTACAAGAATCTGAACGTCCTTTGACGCTACAATTAGGAAACGGGTTATTTGCCTGTTTGACAGAGGCTAGAATGGTCGATTATGCAAGAACCAAGTTTAAATTAAGTCCTGATAAGCCCAATACTATTTTGACTTCCATGTACACCCCCGCCGATTTAATCTCCCCTTTTTCTACACCATGGCGAGTAATAATGGTAGGGGAGAAGATGGGAGATTTGGTAGAAAACAATCATCTAATCCTAAACTTAAATCCGCCTTCTTTAATTAAAGATGAAAGTTGGATTAAGCCAGGGAAGATAATTCGGGTGATGACTCAAACTACTCAAGATGCAAAGGAAAACATAGATTTCGCTGCCAAGCATGGGATGCAGTATATCCTTTTTGACTGGAAATGGTATGGTCCTGCCTTTACTTTTACTTCCGATGTTACCAAAGTGGTAGCACCTCTCGATATGCCTGAAATTGTTCGTTATGGTAAGGAGAAGGGAATTGGTGTTTGGTTATATGTAAACCTACAAGGACTGTATTCCCAATCGGATTCCTTGTTTGCAGTCTATCATAAATGGGGAATCAAGGGCGTAAAGTTTGGTTTTGTTCAAATTGGTTCTCATCGTTGGACTACTTGGGTTGAAGAAATGATTAAGAAGGCTGCCGAAAACCAAATAATGGTAAATATTCATGATGATTGGCGACCTACAGGCGAACAACGTACCTATCCGAATTTGATGACTTCCGAAGGAATCAGGGGCAATGAAGAAATGCCTGATGCTACCCATAATACCGTTTTGCCTTTTACGAGATTTATTGCAGGTGGTGCAGATTATACTATCTGCTATTACACCAAAAGAATCAAGACGACCCATGCACATCAATTGGCATTAGCTGCTATTTATTATAGTCCCATACAAACCCTTTATTGGTATGATAAACCTGCTATGAGTAAGGATGAACCTGAACTCTCTTTTTGGGATAAAATACCAACTACTTGGGATGAAACAAAAATAGTGGATGGTACGCCCGGTGAGTTTGTAACGACTGCGAGAAGAAATGGCAAAGACTGGTTTGTTGGTACGATTACTAATAACAATGCTAGAAATCTGGACTTGTCTTTTTCCTTCTTACCAAAAGGAAAGAATTATACAGCCACAATTTATAGT
>CANCKV010000251.1 GCA_947378615.1 Chitinophagaceae bacterium
TTACCAACAACTTGGCAAACTTTTAAATGCCTTGGAAGTAAAAGAATTGGCAGAAGAGACAGTTGATTTAATAAATCAGGAAATCGAACAATTAAATTCTATTTCAGCTATTGATAAATATTTTGTTAAGGCGATAAAAGAAAAAGAAAATAGAATTATAAAATTGCTAGAGAAAAAACATAAAATCGTACCAAAGAATTATTACAGAAAACTATGGATGGTTTTAGGTATGTCAGCATTTGGATTACCTATAGGGCTTGTATTTGGTTTAAGTATTGGAAATTTAGCAATGATAGGAAGTGGTTTACCAATAGGTATGGGAATCGGAGTTGGAGTTGGTTCAAGTATGGACAAAAAGGCTTTTAATGAAGGAAGACAATTAGATTTTGAAGCTAAATAATAAATCAAGTAATGCAGTAATTGTTTAAGAGGCAAAGAAACACTTCAAAAATCGGGGTGATCGAGATGGTAACTGACTTATTCATTGTTGTTACTATTTCCACAACCCAATAAATGATGACTAAGTTCTGCTATTACTTTCATGGGTATCCTTGTTAATACGTAAAACAGGAAGAATTTTGTGGAGACATAATACTCGGCTGCTGCCTAGTATAGTGTTTACCGATGCGAAATATTTGTCTTCAATCAATGCAAAAACTAATTCATAAATCGAATTGGTAAACCGACAAAATGACATTTATTTTTCCATATTTAAAATTTAACGGTTCTTAAAACGTTCTTCTATTATATTTGGCATTGAAAATGATATTACAGAAAACAATTAAAATTAAAAGTTATGGAATTATTTAAATCGGGAAACCCCACACTAACAGAAAAAATTTTTGACAGAAGCTCAAATAATGATGCCTCTCTTGAAGGAACAATGACGATTGCAGGCACAATGAATAAGTTTGGTTTTTTAATGTTGATGGTAATAGGTGCAGCCTCTTATACATGGCATTTGTATCAAGACTTAAATCAAGGCTTAATGTCAACTCTTATGTTCACAGGAATATTTGGAGGTTTCATCTGTGCATTGATTATGATTTTCAAACCTAATCTAGCCCAATATATTGCGCCTGCTTATGCTATATTGGAAGGCTTTTTTCTAGGTGGCCTATCCGCAATCATGAATGAGGCATTCAGCAAAAGTTATCCTGGATTGATTTTACAAGCTGTAGGATTAACTTTTGGCGTTGCATTTTCTATGTTTCTTCTTTACAATTTCAGAATCATACAGGCTACGGAGAAGTTTAAAAGTATCATTATCTCTGCTACAATGGGAATTGCAGTATTTTATTTAATCAGTATGGTACTTGGACTATTTCATGTGAGCATGCCTTTTATGTATGATAGCAGCCCACTTGGAATTGGTATCAGTCTTTTTGTGGTAGCAATTGCCGCTTTGAATTTAATTATGGATTTCGACATGATTGAGCGTGGTGCTGAACAAGGAGCTCCAAAATTTATGGAATGGTATGGTGCTTTTGGATTATTAGTTACTATCGTTTGGTTATATATAGAAATACTAAAATTATTAAGTCGTTTATCAAAGAGAAACTAAGGTATTGCGAATAAATGGTACAAAAAGCCGAATTATTTTAATAGTTCGGCTTTTTTGTTTCCGCATTTTTTCATTTCTTCAATATTAACCACTAATTTGGACGCAATAAAAAATCGATTGCAATGTATTTTAATCGTCTAGGGTTTTATAATCAAGAATTGATAGATATATACAAGCATTTGTTGCTGACTCGACTTATTGAGGAGAAGATGCAGGTTCTTATCCGACAAGGAAAAGTTAGCAAATGGTTTAGTGGTATTGGGCAAGAAGCAATTAGTGTAGGCGCAACTCTTGCAATGGGTTCTGATGAATGGATTTTGCCTCAACACAGGAATTTAGGCGTATTTACTACACGACACCTGCCTCTTCACAAACTATTTATTCAATGGCAAGGAGGAAAAGAGGGTTTCAGTAAAGGGAGGGAACGTAGTTTTCATTTCGGTAGCCCTGAACATTATATTTCAGGAATGATTTCTCATATTGGTTCTAATCTTTCTGTTGCGGATGGTGTAGCATTGGCCTATAAACTAAAACAACAAAATAAAGTATCTCTAGCGTTCATTGGTGATGGAGGAACAAGTGAAGGAGACTTTCATGAAGCTTTAAATCTTGCAGCAGTATGGGGACTACCCGTAATTTTTATCATTGAAAATAATGGATATGCATTGAGTACCCCTACTTCTGAACAATATCGCTGTAATGATTTAGTAGATAAAGCAAAAGGATATGGAATTGAGGGAGCAAGTGTGGATGGTAATAATGTAATACAGGTTTTTGATGCCATTCGAAATATCAGGGCAGCTTGTATCAAAGAACAAAAGCCTTACTTGGTAGAAGTCACTACTTTTAGAATGGCTGGCCATGAAGAATCGGCGAAGGATAAAAATATCCCCAAAGAAATGCTAGAACAATGGGCTCAAAAGGATCCTGTAGCCAACTACGAAAAGTTTTTAATAAAGGAAGATGCCCTTACTGAAACACAGATAGCAGAAATAAGAACAGAAATAAGCCGATATATTGATAGTGAATGGGCCGTTGCCGAACGACCTAAAGCATTTATACATAATATTTCAGAGGAGATAAATGATATATATGCCTTAAAAGAAAATGGAAGAGAAACATGGCCTGTGGTGACGAATGAATCTCAGCTTCAAGAAGTGTCAATCAAACAAACAAGATTTTTAGATGCCATCAAACAAGGACTTCATCAGTCTTTATTAAAGTATCCTAATCTAATATTGATGGGTCAGGACATAGCAGAGTTTGGCGGTGTATTTAAAATGACAGAAGGCTTTGTAGAGGAATTTGGAAAAGAGCGGATTAGGAATACCCCTTTATGTGAAAGTGCAATTGTTGGAACTACACTAGGTCTAAGTCTTGAAGGCTATAAGAGTGTGATGGAGTTTCAGTTTGCTGATTTTGTAACAGAAGGATTTAATCAGATTGTAAATAATTTGGCTAAACTCCATTATCGTTGGGGTCAAAATGCACCTGTTGTATTACGGATGCCTACAGGTGCAGGATTAGGTTCCGGCCCTTTTCATAGTCAGAGTACTGAAGCGTGGTTTGCACATGTTCCGGGACTAAAAATCGTATATCCTTCTAATCCATTTGATGCTAAGGGATTGATGATTGCGGCAATTAATGACCCTAATCCAGTTCTGTTTTACGAACACAAGGCTTTATATAGAAGTATTACTGGGAATGTGCCTGAAGAATATTATGAAATAGAAATTGGAAAAGCAAATATTGTCAAGAAAGGAGATGACATTACAGTCATCACTTATGGACTTGGTGTTCATTGGGCGCTTGATTATCAAAAGCAACATCCTGAAAAATCGCTGCATATATTGGACTTAAGAACGTTACTTCCACTCGATTATCACTCCATTTCATTTGCTGTTCAACAGACAGGTAAGGTATTAATATTACATGAAGACTCCCTTACAGGAGGAATTGGAGCAGAAATAGGTGCATGGATTTCGGAACATTGTTTTGCTTTGCTTGATGCACCGATCGTTCGCTGTGGAAGTTTAGATACACCTATTCCATTTAATACAGAATTAGAGACACAATATCTAGCTAAGAGTAGATTACACGAAGCTGTTTTGAAATTATTGAGCTATTAGCATTCAATTATCACCACATAAAAAGAATCAGAAAATAGTAGGCTATTGTTTCAATTTTAAACATAGAAAGCAGACTCAACTTTAATTGTAATGACATTAATAAATAAGACGAATCATTGGACTATTTTCCTATCAAATAATACAGATAGAAATTCATTTGTGGAACGATTATTAAAAGGTAGGGCTAATGAAACCTTTTCTAGTTTCAATAATCAAAAAGGAGTGTTGTTTTCATTGATTACATTAAATGAATTTATAGAAGAAGATGAAAGACATGAAGAGTGGCTGCTTTCCAAAGAATATAATCGAGGAATCAGAAACTTATCGAGTGGAGAACAAAAAAAAGCACTACTAAAGTATTTGTTGAGTCAAAATCCTGACTTTATCATTCTTGACAATCCATTCGACAATCTAGATACTAGTGCACAAAAGAACTTAAAGGCTTTAATTGAAGAAATTTCAGCAACCGTTTCTATAATATTAATGATTAGCAGAAACAGAGATTATCTTCCTTTTATTAAGAATTCGGTTAGTTTAAAAGAAAATAAAATTGAATTGATTCAAGATATAGAAGTTTATTTAACTACTCAAAAATCTACAATAGCAACTACAACCCATTTAATCCCAAAACCATTAACTGAATATCAATTGAATAGCCATGAACTTGTAAGTTTCAAAAATGTGACAGTTCGCTATGAAGAAAGGGTGATTGTAAGAGACATCAATTGGACAATTAATCAGGGAGAATTTTGGCAATTGATTGGACCAAATGGTAGTGGGAAAACAACCTTACTCACTATGATTAACGGAGATAATCCAAAGGCATATAATCAAGATTTGACTTTGTTTGGGCGAAGAAAAGGAACAGGGGAAACTGTTTGGGAGATAAAGCAAAAGATAGGCTACCTAACTCCAGCAATGACTGAATTATTCAGCACCCTACATACTGTAGAAGAAATGATTGTTTCAGGATTCCTAGACTCAATTGGATTATATAAATATCCAACTGACATACAACTACGATTAGCAAATGAATGGTTGGAAATAATTGAATTGAGCCATCTGAAACATAAACCCTTTTGCAAATTATCTCTCGGCCAACAGAGATTAGCTTTAGTAGCAAGGGCAATGGTAAAACATCCTCCTCTATTAATATTAGACGAAGCTATGAGTGGTCTCGACGACCACAATGCGGATATTGCTATTTCCTTGATAAACAAGATTGCCGCAGAAAGTAAGACAGCAATATTATATGTATCACATCGCAATGAAGTAGGATTGGCTGCTAAGAATATATTTGAATTGATGCCAAGTGAAAATGGGTCTATTGGGAAAATCAGATAAAATATTGTTACCCTAAAACCTAGTACTTAAAAGTTTACAACTCAGGAGGTTTTACCACTAGGAAAACAATGAAAAAGACAAGGGACACAAAGATTTCTAATAAAATAGATGAACTGAGCGATTTTAATGAATAAATAATTGTGGTTATTACTGAAAACCTTAGTGTTCGTTATGGTAAATACCTCTGAGTTAAAACCAAAAAACTATTCGAATAGGCTAATAATGAATTTATAGGTTCCAAAAAACATCCGACATCCCTGAAGTTTACATTACTTGTCCAAAAAAAGTTTCGAGCGTCCTGCGGAATTGATTGTTGACCTCGAAAAAATTTCGACACCCCTGCGGATTCTATTATACCACTCGATAAACTTTCGAGAGTCTTGTAGAATTGATTGGCTATAAAGTGCAGTTATTTTGTTATCCAAATATAACGATTATATATTTAAAAAAAGATTTCTCATTTGTAAATGTAACATTTACTTATTTGAATGTGAATTTTGATTCACGTCTAGTCGATTGACTATCAAAATTGAGTTCAATTAATTCTCCTGAGTAGTAATCTTAAAGGCAATAAAAAACCCTAGATATAAATACCTAGGGTTCTTTTATGTAGAAAAGTTATAATTACTTAATTTCTACTTCAGCACCACCTTCTTTCAATTTAGCGGCGATATCATCAGCTTCTGCCTTAGATGCACCTTCCTTAACTGCT
>CANCKV010000252.1 GCA_947378615.1 Chitinophagaceae bacterium
TCGGGATGACAGCTAGAGTAAAACAAAATAGCTGATTTCTTCCTCTTTTAAATGCATTTACCCATGTTTCAAAAAAGATGTCATTAGCAGCCTGTCGAAGTGCAAGCAACTTACATTTCAACCCGATTTCGACAGGCTCAATCTGACACCCATATTTTCGATTAGTATGCTTAACTTAATGACATTGGGTTTAATACTATCTTAATTATTTGATACAAACGAATCTCTTTTATAGTATCACATTTATCAATATATATATATTGACCACTTCACGCTTATCTTCGCCACCTCTTTAAAAAAGAGTATAGATAAATTATGACATTTGATCAACTCAATTTGAATGCCTCGTTACTAAAAGCATTGAACGATTTAGGCTACACAAATCCAACTACTATTCAGCATAAAGCATTCTCTGTAATCATGTCGGGAAAAGATGTTTGTGGAATTGCACAAACAGGAACAGGAAAGACTTTTGCCTATCTATTGCCCACGTTACGTCAGTGGGTGTATAGTAAGGACAGAAATCCTCAAATTCTCATCATCGTACCTACGAGGGAGTTAGTAGTTCAAGTGGTTGATGCCATAAAAACGTTGGGTAGTTACCTAAATCTTACTGCTGTAGGAGTTTATGGAGGTGTAAATATTAATACACAGAAATTAGCTGTTGAAGACGGATGCGATATCTTAGTAGGAACACCGGGGCGGTTGATAGACTTAATTTATGATGCTGCTTTCAAGACTAAGAATGTTAAAAAGCTAATAGTCGATGAAGTGGATGAAATGTTGAACCTTGGTTTTCGGACACAATTAAAAAATATTATTGATGCCCTTCCACAAAGGCGACAAAATTTGATGTTCTCTGCAACAATGACTGAAGAAGTGGAAGAGCTAATTGAAGTGTTTTTTAATGCCCCAATTACTATTGAAGCCGCCCCTACAGGTACGCCACTCGAAAACATTGATCAATTAGTTTATCATGTTCCAAACTTTAATACCAAAGTAAATCTGCTGAAATTATTACTTTCTCGAGATGAGAAGATGGTAAAAGTCTTGGTATTTGTCGCTACTAAACAGATGGCTGATGACTTGTTTGTAGAGATGGATACTGTTTTTTCAGATAGGGTAGGAGTCATCCATTCTAATAAGCATCAGAATCATCGTTTAAATACAGTAATTCAGTTTCAACAAGGAAATTACCTTTTTCTAATTGCAACGGATGTAATTGCTAGGGGCTTAGATATTTCTGAAGTTACGCATGTAATTAATTTCGATACCCCTGAGGTTCCCGAGAGTTATATTCATCGAATTGGACGAACAGGACGTGCAGATAGAAAAGGTATTTCCATCACTTTTGTTACAGAAAAGGAAAAAGAATCATTCGACAAGATTGAAACCCTCATGCACTATCAAGTACCTGTTTCTTCTCTTCCAGAAGATTTAATGATTTCGGATGTGTTGACAGAGGATGAAATGCCGAAAGTAAAAATGAAGACATACTTAGTGAAACCACCTAAGAAAGAAGACGTCGGGCCTGCATTCCATCAGAAATCAGCTAAGAATAGTAAGGTAAATGTTCATGTGAGTCATAAAGATAAGATGATGAAGAAATATGGCAAACCAATAAAGAAGTCTGGAAAGCGATAGGGAATAGATAATTAAAGTTATCAAAGGAATCTGCAGGGTGCATAAAAGTTTTTCGCTTAAAGAGTTTCGTGGAGACACGAACCTCGGCAGTCTGCCTCGCGGCGTGTCCTCACGCAGCGAAAAACTTTTATGCACCCAATCTGCATTAGTAAACTACTAAAATTAATTTTAGCATTACTAACTATTTTATTAACTTTTTGAAAATAATGAAGTAGAAGAGAAGTTTTAAAATAACCGAAACCCTTATTAAAAAGGGTTTCGGTCTTGTAGCGAGGAGCAGACTTGAACTGCCGACCTTCGGGTTATGAATCCGATGCTCTAACCAGCTGAGCTACCTCGCCGAGCTGTTCTTTGGGGGTGCAAATATAGGAGGATTAGTAAAACGAAGTTACTTCCTAGAAAAATATCCTAGAAAAAAATTGTGAATTAGCATATAAAGACTAAAAAGTACTAGCAAAATTTGATAAAAAAGAAAATTTTTACAATTATTTAGTGGAAAAATGACTATTTGATTGTTAAAATCAGGTGTTTTATACACAACTTTAAAATAAGTTTTCTCTATTTCACCCTAAACCTTACCTTTGCCAACCTTTATTTGGGGGTATAGAGCATTTAATGGATATTTCAAGTATTTATTTAAGTTGTATTTCTTCAATTTAGGGGCTAAAGGGGCTGTGGTCTAAGATAGATTACAGTTTATTTTTTAGACAAAACTGGTTTATAAAATATTATGTCAACAACGACAATTATTAACAACAGGGTGAATTTCGGACGGACAAAGAATCTGGCAGAAACTCCTGATTTACTAGACATTCAGTTACAATCGTTCAGAGAGTTTTTCCAATTGGAAACTACTCCTGATAAACGTAACAATGAAGGGTTGTTTCGTGTGTTCAAGGACAACTTTCCAATTACTGATACGAGAAATATTTTCGTATTAGAGTTCTTAGACTACTTTATCGACCCGCCACGTTACTCAATTGAAGAGTGTATGGAGCGTGGTCTTACGTATGCGGTGCCTTTAAAAGCTAAGTTGCGTTTGAGTTGTAATGATGAAGAACACGTCGATTTCCAAACAATCGTACAGGATGTTTTTTTAGGGAATATCCCTTACATGACACCTCGTGGTACTTTTGTAGTTAATGGTGCTGAACGTGTAGTAGTATCTCAGTTGCATCGTTCTCCAGGTGTGTTCTTCGGTCAGTCTGTTCACCCGAATGGAACGAAGATTTATTCTGCCCGTGTGATTCCTTTCAAGGGTGCATGGATGGAATTTGCTACAGACATTAATAATGTAATGTATGCATACATCGATCGTAAGAAAAAATTCCCTGTTACTACTTTATTGCGTTCTATTGGTTTTGAAACAGATAAAGACATTCTTGAATTGTTCGGAATGGCGGAAGAAATCAAGGCTACTAGAGAGGAATTGGAGAAAAATGTAGGAAGGAAGCTTGCTGCACGTATTCTTCGTACTTGGGTAGAAGATTTCGTTGATGAAGATACCGGTGAAGTCGTTTCTATCGAGCGGAACGAAATTGTATTGGAGCGTGATAGTGTTCTAGACCTTGATGGTGTAGATACTGTTATCGAAATGGAAATCAAGAGTCTTTTCTTACAAAGAGAAGATGTAGGTGGTGACTATGCTATTATCTACAATACTTTAAATAAGGATACTTCAAACAGTGAATTAGAAGCTGTTCAGCACATCTATCGCCAATTGCGTGGTGCTGATGCTCCTGATAATGAAACTGCTCGTGGTATTATTGATAAATTATTCTTTAGCGATAAGAGATATGATCTAGGAGAAGTTGGTCGTTATAAAATCAATGGTAAACTTGGTTTAGATTATCCTCTGACCAAGAAGGTATTGACTAAGCAAGATATCATCGAGATTGTTAAATACTTAGTTCGTCTGACTAATGCAAAAGCTGATATTGATGATATTGATCATTTGAGCAATCGTCGTGTTAGAACTGTAGGAGAACAATTATATGCACAATTTGGTGTTGGTCTAGCTCGTATGGCTAGGACAATCCGTGAGCGTATGAACGTTAGGGATAATGAAGTATTTACTCCGGTTGATTTGATTAATGCAAGAACATTAAGTTCTGTTATCAATTCTTTCTTTGGTACTTCTCAGTTGTCTCAGTTCCTCGATCAGACAAATCCTCTTTCTGAAATTACACACAAACGTCGTATTTCAGCGCTAGGGCCAGGTGGTTTGAGTAGAGAAAGAGCAGGATTTGAGGTACGTGACGTACACTATAGTCACTATGGTCGTCTTTGTACTATCGAAACTCCTGAAGGACCAAACATTGGTTTGATTTCTACACTTTGCGTTCATGCCAAGATAAATGATATGGGTTTCATCGAAACTCCTTATCGTACTGTTGCAGGTGCAAAAGTGAATACTTCTGAATTAGTTTATTTGAGTGCTGAAGCGGAAGAAAACGTAAAAGTGGCTCAGTCTAACTCTCCAATTGATGACGAAGGGAATTTCTTGGAAGATAAGGTTGTTTCGAGAGATACAGGTGATTTCCCGATCCTTGATAAGCATGATGTACAATATATGGATGTCGCTCCAAATCAAATTGTTGGTTTGAGTGCTTCTTTGATTCCTTTCCTTGAGCATGATGATGCTAACCGTGCCTTGATGGGTTCGAACATGCAACGTCAAGCGGTACCTCTTGTAAGAATGGATCCACCGATTGTGGGTACAGGGCTAGAAGGAAAAGCAGCTCGTGATGCAAGAATTCAGATTCATGCGGAAGGAACAGGTGTTGTTGAGTTCGTTGATGCTAATGAAATTCACGTTCGTTATGATCGTAATGATTTAGATAGATTGGTTTCTTTCGACGAAGACTTAGTTGTATATAAGTTAACAAAGTTTGTTAAAACGAATCAGGCTACTTGTATCAATTTACGTCCTGCTGTATTGAAAGGACAAAAGATTGCTAAAGGAGATTTCCTAACTGAAGGTTATGCTACAAAGGGTGGTGAACTTGCTTTAGGTCGTAATCTAGTTGTTGCTTTCATGCCTTGGAAGGGATACAATTTTGAAGATGCGATTGTAATCAACGAAAGAGTTGCTAGAGAAGATATGTTTACTTCTGTTCACATTGATGAATATGAATTAGAGGTACGTGATACTAAATTAGGTGAAGAGGAATTGACTCCAGATATACCAAATGTTAGTGAAGAAGCGACAAAGGATTTGGATGAATATGGTATTATCAGAATTGGTGCGACCATTAAGGAAGGTGATATATTGATTGGTAAGATTACTCCGAAGGGAGAAAGTGATCCTACTCCTGAAGAGAAACTTCTACGTGCCATCTTTGGTGATAAAGCCGGTGATGCAAAAGATGCTTCTTTGAAAGCGCCAAACGGTACTGAGGGAGTCGTAATTGATAAGAAACTTTTCCAACGTGCTAAGAAGGATAAAAATTCTAAGGTTAAGGAAAAAGCTCAATTAGAAAAGGTTGAGAAAGCGCATCAGGTAGTAGTTGAAGAAATCAGGGAAAACCTGATGAGCAAATTACTTATCCTCCTTAAGGATAAAACTTCACAGGGAGTAACCAATAATTTTGGTGAGTCTCTTATTGGTAAAGGTGCTAAGTTCAATCAAAAGAATGTTTCTTCAATTGATTTCTCTAATGTGAATCCACTAGGATGGACAGGAGATGAAGAGACCGATCATTATATCAATGTATTGTTGCATAATCATACCATTAAATTCAATGAGGAGCTTGGACGTTTCAAACGTGAAAAGTTCAATATCTCTATTGGTGATGAATTGCCTGCAGGTGTATTGAAATTGGCCAAAGTTTATATCGCAGTTAAGCGTAAGCTGAAAGTGGGAGATAAGATGGCGGGTCGTCACGGAAATAAGGGTATTGTTTCGAGGATTGTACGTGCAGAGGATATGCCATTTATGGAAGATGGAACACCTGTTGACATTGTATTGAATCCACTAGGGGTACCTAGTCGTATGAACCTTGGACAGATTTATGAAACTATTCTTGGTTGGACAGGTTTGAAATTAGGTTGTCGTTTTGCTACGCCTATATTTGATGGTGCTTCTACCGATCAGATCGA
>CANCKV010000253.1 GCA_947378615.1 Chitinophagaceae bacterium
GGTCTTTAATCTTTCATTACATAGCCTAAACACAACAATTTTCTTGAATTTACTTACTGATAAGTAAATTATTCAAATAAAATATTGATAAAACCTCTTTATTTGTTTTAATATTTTAAATATGAGCATTTCTAATTTTTAAAGGGTTATGTTTGCAATCTAATTATCTAAATAAGGAAGACAATTAAACCTGCCACCCCTCATTTTCCTAGTTTCAAGGACAATAAACAATTAATTAATCATTTATTAAATTATTAATCATGGCAGGAAGTATTTCAGGTCTTTTCGTAGATGTTTTCGAAATCGGCACAAGGGGCAATTACAATATTGCATCTGAATTTGGCAAGTATCATGTGGATACCCTTTTTTTAGACAGCACTACTTCTCCGGTAGCGCTTATTTGTTATAATAATGTCAAACCTAAGTGGGACATTTTTGAGGCTAATCATAATATCTATCAAAGTCAAACAGGTACTCAAGGTGGAGAAGTAGAGTCTTTCAAGTCAATGCTACGAAATATGCCGATTAATGTTGATGATTGGCAATCAAAGATAAAGGGAGTCTATGCCATCAATACGCCTCGTTTCAAGGCACTGTTTCCAGATGGCAAGAAATCACTTAATAATGGCAAACAAGGGAACAGAGTAAAAGCCGTGCTTGCATTAATTACTACTATTGGAGCCGATGCAAGCCTTGCTACAATTAAAGCAACTATTCAGGCATTCTATACTGCTATGTTAGCGGCTTTTAATCATAAGGATTCTGCCAAGTTAATGACGCAAATAGACAGTTCAGATTTAGAGGTATCTAGAATAAATATGTGTATCGAAATTGAAGGAAACTTTGGGTTATTGAAAACTGAAAATAAAGCGAACCCTTCTTTATCTGCAAAATATTTCAACGTAGCCTTATTCAGTAATTCACTACAAACGAGTTTTGATAAGGAAGTGAAGGCAAAGTCAACAAAAAACATTTTGCAACGTACATTCGTTAATCCACTTACACAACAAGTGCGGTTCATCAACAGTAGTGATACAACAGTGCATGCTTTTTTATCTGCTAGAAGGGCTGGATTAGTTGGTTTAGTGTTTGTGATTATCCCTCCGTTGAGCGATGCTAAATATTTTTTGAAGGATATGGGTGACAATACTACCGAGAAATTTTTAAATATCTACAATACAGATACTAAAATCAAGGCAATATTGACTATTAAGGTAGTCTAAAAGTTATGGATGATTAGTTATTAAGATAAGTTTTAAATATAATAAGCCGTTGACATTTCACGATGTTAGCGGCTTTTTATTTTTATCGAGAAGTAAAAATTCCTATAAGAGTTTAATACTTGTTAGTTGATTAATTGTAAAATCATTACGATAGAGAGCGACTTAACAGAGAGTGTGAATTGAAGAGATTTTTACTTTAACGAGCACAAATAATACTACAACTTATTACCTACAACTTAATACTTACAACTTATACCGTAAAACTAATTCCCTACAACTTCCTAAGTTTGCGTCAAAATAGGCATAATGACAAATGAGGCAATAGCAGATAATTTTTCTTTGTTGGGTAAACTAATGGACATACACGGAGAAAACAGCTTTAAATCCAAATCGTATGCAACGGCTGCCTTCACGATTGAAAAACTCCCTACCGAACTTACGGAAATGGAATATAAAAAGATTAGTGCAATTAGGGGAATAGGGGAAACAATTGCGCAAAAAATTGCAGAACAAATTTCTACGGGAAAGCTACAATTGCTTGATGAATACATTACAAATACACCTCCCGGCATCTTAGAAATGCTGACTATCAAGGGCATTGGCCCTAAAAAAATAGCTACTATTTGGAAAGAATTATCTATAGAAACTATTGGAGAACTCCTCTATGCCTGTGAAGAAAACAGACTCATGTTGTACAAAGGGTTTGGAGAAAAGACACAGCAAAACATCAAAGAATCCATACAATTTTATCTCGGTGCACAAGGCAGTTACCTTTATCAGCAAATAGAAAACTTTGCACTTAACGTAGAGGCGAAATTGAAGGCTTTCTTCAAAAACCCACATTTTTATAGTACAGGTGCATTTAAAAGACAACTCGAAATTATCGACACCCTCGATTGGGTGACAACTACTGCGAAGAAGGTAATTACTGATTTTTTTACTGGGAATGGCTATCAAATCATTACTGATTCAGCTGATTACTCTTCCTTTAAGGGGCCTGAAAATGTAACCCTTGGATTCTATTCTGTTGCAGAACATGAAATAAATGTACAAATCTTCAAAACGAGTTGCAGCGAAGAATTTTTGGCAGAATGGAACAGGACAATTGGACTAGATGCTAATAAAAACTATCCTACAGAAACGGCTATATTTTCTTCAAATCAAATTCATTTCATCCCCCACTATCTGAGGGAATCATCGTCCATTATTACAAAGGCGAAAGAAAATGAATTGCCTCGTGTGATTGAGACAGAGGACATCAAGGGAATTATTCATAGCCATAGCAAATGGAGTGATGGAAATAATACGCTTGAGGAAATGGCAAAGGCGGCAATCGAACAAGGATATGAATACTTGGTCATTAGCGACCACTCGAAAACCGCTTTTTATGCACAGGGGCTTTATCCTGAAAAAGTATTGGCACAACATGAACAGATTGATTATTTGAATGAACAGATTGCCCCATTCAAAATATTTAAAAGCATTGAAAGCGACATTTTGAATGACGGAAACCTTGATTATGAACCCGACATACTCAGCAAATTCGATGTAGTGATTGCCTCTATTCATTCCAATTTAAAAATGAATGAAGAAAAGGCAATGATGCGATTATTGAAGGCAATTGAAAACCCATTTACATCTATTTTAGGTCATCTTACAGGGCGGCTATTATTGAGCAGAAATGGGTATCCTGTTGACCATCAAAAAATAATTGATGCCTGTTTTGCAAATAATGTAGTGATAGAATTAAATGCGCATCCACGAAGATTAGATATGGATTGGCGTTGGATTAGTAAGGCATTGGATAAAAATGTCCTCATCTCCATAAATCCTGACGCACATAGTATTGATGGTTTTGCAGATTGTAGATTTGGAGTATTAGCAGCACAAAAAGCAGGTCTGACTAAGGAACAAAATCTGAGTAGTTACTATCTGCAACAATTTGAAAGTTTTGTAGCAGAACAAAAGGGAAAAAGATAGCAGCGTTGTAGGGAATAACATAATTACGTTAATTAATGCTTGGCGATTATCATTACTATATATTTGTCCACAACTAGTTATTAGTATTGTTAGGATATGGGTTAGAATAATTATTATAAAATTTCCGCATATTCACTCATTTCTTATCACTTTTAGCTTATCACTTTTTAGCTCATATTATGCAAGAACAACAAGATTTATTTCCTGATACAGAAGAAAGCAAAGGTCATGAAAATGCAATTGAAGAAACTCAAATAGTTGTTGAAAATAACCATTTGAATGTATCGTCAATTCAAGAAGATAGAAAAGAAAACTATTGGTCTCAATTTGGCTTGCTAATAGGAATGATTGGAGTGGGGCTTATTACTGCAAGTCTTTTTTCTTTGTTAGCTGTGAAGCTGATGATACCACATGCCAAAATATTTAATTTAGAAAAAGAATTATTTAATCCTGCGAATGCTTCAGCAATGAAGGTGATGCAACTCGGTTCTACTATATTAATGTTCTTTTTGCCAGCATTCTTATTTGCTACCATCTCAAATAAAAAGCCCTTTACTTATCTTGGATTCAATAAAAAGATTTCTTACCAACAAATATTATTAGTCATCTTTATTGCTTGTGTGGCGATAATAGCGGGTGGATTACTGAGCGATTTGAACGAAAAAATCCCCATTTCAAAACACCTTCAAGAATCTTTCAGAAAGGCGGAAGATGAATATAAAGAACAGGTGATGGTGATTGCTAAAATGAATAACATTTTCGATTATCTGACTGCCTTATTGATAATTGCACTCACGCCTGCAATAGTGGAAGAAACTTTTTTCAGAGGTACACTACAACAGCTATTCATCAAATGGTTTGGAAATTCTTGGATAGGAATCCTTGTGACAAGTATTATTTTCAGTGCCATCCATTTTAGTTATTATGGCTTTCTCACAAGGGTAGGATTGGGAATAGAACTTGGGCTATTGTTTTATTATAGCAAGAATATTTGGCTCAACATCTTCGCACACTTCTTAAATAATGCAATTGCTGTTACCATATTATATGGGGATAAACTGCAAGGAAAACCATTATCTAAAGATGCATTAGATGATCACTTTCCTATTGTATTAGGGGTAATTAGTTTTGTAATCCTTATTTATTTAATTATACGTTTCAAAAAGGCAAGCGAAGTTGTTTTATATCAAACTACAGATTAACTATTTAATGTTTTTAAAGCCTTACAGTCTTTAAGACTTGACCGAGGCAAGAGAACTAATTTATTTAAAAATATAGTTACTACTTAAGAGGTTTTACCCCTATGAGCACAAAGATTTTCATAAAGAATCACAAGGAATTATTACTTATAATGCCTCAGATTCAACTATTTTGATAGAAAACTTAGTGTCCCTTGTCGTTTTCATTGTTTACTTTGTAGTAAAACCTCCTGAGTAGTATCAAAATATGATTTAATGGAATGCATAAAGTGATTTTTCCCATCAATAAGCCTAATTAATATGATTTAGTCTTCTAAACTATCTTTTTTTCTTAATAAAATCAGCTAAATAATCAACTTTTTTTCAAGGATTGACCTAAAAAACAATTGATTATATTATATTCGTAATCCATGACAGAAGAAAAGGCAACACAGGAAAATACATCGCTAGTAAAATACACATTAACTCCAGAACAGGAAAAGAAAGAAATTTTACGCCATTATAGGGCATTGCTAAGAGGACTACGCCCCAAACTGAAAAAAGGGGATAGAGAATTAGTACGTACTGCCTTTAAAATCGCTGCTGATGCACATAAAACAATGCGTCGCAAAAGTGGAGAGCCTTATATTTTGCATCCGCTTGCTGTAGCCATGATTTGTGTGGAAGAAATAGGATTGGGTGTAAGAAGTACCATTTGTGCTTTACTTCACGATACCGTAGAAGATACAGATGTTACTTTAGAAGATATTCAGGCTGAATTTGGAGTAGAAATAGCCAAAATTGTTGACGGACTGACTAAGATTTCTAATGTCATGGATACGAATACGAGTATGCAGGCGGAGAATTTCAAAAAAATCCTTCTGACTCTTACTGACGACCCCCGTGTAATTTTGATAAAGCTTGCAGACAGGTTGCACAATATGCGTACCCTCGATAGCATGAAGAAGGAAAAGCAATTAAAAATATCTTCTGAAACTGTTTGGGTTTATGCACCTTTAGCACACAGGATGGGTTTATATACCATCAAAACTGAATTGGAAGATTTGTCGATGAAATACCTCGAATCAGAGGCATATAAAGACATTGCAAAGAAATTGGCAGAAACTAGAAGAGAAAGAGCTAGATATATCAATGAATTTATTCGCCCATTAAAAGAAAAACTAGAAGCGACTGGATTTAATTTCGAAATTTACGGACGTCCAAAAAGTATTCATTCAATATGGAATAAAATAAAAAAGAAATCTGTAACTTTTGATGAGGTATATGATCTTTTTGCCATTCGTATTATTTTGGATTCCCCTCCTGAAAAAGAAAAGGAACAG
>CANCKV010000254.1 GCA_947378615.1 Chitinophagaceae bacterium
CTCCTTCGTCAAAAGGGGCTTCAGCCATTTTCGCCCTTTCTTCTTTCGATGATTCTATCACGTCATCATAAAATCCTGGTATAATAATATGGTTATTTTCATCATGACAAGAAGCAATCATCTTCGCCAAAATGGTAGCAGGATTGGCAACGGCACCACCGTATACCCCACTATGTAAATCCCGGTTAGGTCCTATTACTTCCACTTCAATATAGCTAAGTCCACGAACCCCCACATCTATTGAAGGATTTTCCATACTTAGCATCGAAGTATCGCTTATCAGGATTACATCTGCCTTTAAAAGTTCCTTATTATTTTTTACAAAAGTGGCAAGATTTGGACTGCCAATCTCCTCTTCACCTTCAATGATAAATTTAACATTATTAGTAAGGGTATTAGTTCTTACCATTGTTTCAAAAGCCTTGACGTGCATATAAACTTGCCCTTTATCATCACAAGCACCTCTTGCGAATATTTTACCATCAACTATTGTGGGCTCAAAGGGAGCGCTCTTCCAAAGATTAAGTGGGTCGGCTGGTTGCACATCATAGTGACCATACACAAGCACAGTAGGCTTAGAAGGGTCAATTATTTTTTCTGCAAAAACTACAGGATGCCCCTCAGTAGGATAAATCTCTACTTTATCTGCTCCAGCTTCGATTAATCTTTGCTTTACAGCTTCTGCACAGAGTAACATATCGGGCTGATGTTCCGATTTAGCACTGATACTTGGGATGCGTAATAAAGCCAAAAGCTCTTCTAAAAAGCGTTCTTTATTTTCTTGTTGATAATTTTTCCAAACTTCCATAATTCTTTTCTTTTATTATTTAAAAGGAACTGATATTTGTAACCTATTTGAGGCAGCGAATTTAATTAGTTATGCCTCTTAAATCTTTAAAACAAATAAATAAATCAACAAATGAAAAAAGTATTAACAGTTGTAATGCTTGTTGCAGCATTTTTTAGCTGTAAAAAGAGCGATACACCGACACCTTCTGTGTTACCTGCCCCTTCAAATCTTTCAGTTCAATTAATAAATAACAAGGCATCTCTAAATTGGACAAACCACTCAAGTTCTTACGTTGGGATTAAAGTTGAAAGAAAGTTAGGAACAGGTGCATTTTCTTTACTAGTTTCATTAAATGGAAGTACATTGTCTTATACCGACTCGACCGTAAAGGCAGATTCAGTATATACTTACAGAGTTTATGGATATAATAATTCAGATAATTCGGCCTACTCAAATGAAGTTTATATCGCCCCTGTAACACTACTCAATACTGGAAGTAATTGGAGATACGCCTTTGCAACTGGTACAGATTCAGCAACTGCTCAAAGGGATACATTTACCTTAACGGTATTAAGTTATGACTCTATAATTCAAGGCAATCATTATAAGATTCTCGGGGATAGTTTGAATAAGTACAATCTTTTCTTTAGAAGTGTAGGTGACACTGATTTTAGAAGAGGTTTATTTTCTACCATTAAAGGAGGATTGATACCTGATATTGAAGAGAAATTTTATATTGAAAATAAACCAGTAGGTGCATCTTGGGTTTTACCTATTGATATCACAATTGCAGGAGTTGGAAAAGTCAATGCTACAAACAACTATTCAATTGCAAGCCTAACAGACACTTTAACTATTAACAATATATTCTATTCTAACGTATCCCATGTCCATTTAAATGTTACAGCATTTGGTGGTACTGTAGGAGGGGGCGATTTTTATTATGCCCAAGGATTTGGAGCTTTGAAATATGTATTTTCTGTTAATTATTTTGGTGTTAAGGTTTATCAAAGTGAAACGTTGCTTTCCTCACATTTAAAGTAAGACACAACGTATAGTTTAAATAAAAAAGGTGCAGTTAATATTAATTATTAGCTGCACCTTTTTTTCATAAAACAAACATACTCTTTCCCTCTTATCCTTCTTGCCTCTTATCCTCTTTCCCTATCAAATCTCTCTTTGTACCTGCATATAGTTCATATTCAAGTAGCCTACAATCTATAGTGGCATTGAAAAACTCAATTCTTCTACTCGTCTTTAAACGAATCTTCTTGGCAAGTTCTAGGTTTCCTGTGAAAATGTATCCCTTATATCCCCTACACTTATTCTTGAAGAAATCTCCAATTCTTGCATACACCAATTCAAGTTCGGCTTCTACACCTAGCCTTTCCCCATATTCAGGATTCAACATCACTACACCATTAGTTGCTTCAGGAATAGTAGTCCGCTCAAAGTCGCAAGTAGCAAACTCTATCAGATGTGCAACACCTGCAGCTTCAGCATTAGTTTTAGCTGTAGTAACAGCTGCACTACTAATATCTGTCGCTATGATTTTTAATCCAGCAGGCTGCTTGATTAAACCCTCCAATCCTTTTCTTTCTGCTGTATAGAAGGCCGGGTCATATCCCTGTAAGTGCATAAAAGCATACTGACTACGCAACAATCCGGGCGTTCTATTAGTTGCAATCAACGCTGCTTCAATAGCTAATGTTCCTGAACCACACATCGGATTAATAAAAGGCCCTTCCTTATCCCATCGTGTTGAAAGGATAGATGCTGCAGCCAAAGCCTCCAACATCGGTGCCTTGCCGGGAAGTTTACGATACCCATGTTTAGTCAGTGTTTCACCCGATGTATCAATGAAAATTTCTGCTTCGTTGTATTTCCAAAAAAGATTAAATACTACACCCTTTAATTCTGAACCTGTAGAAGGCCGTTGATTCGTCTTGTTTCGCATATAATCAACTATTGCATCCTTTACCCGAAGATTGGCAAACAAGCCATTGCTGATTGTTGGATTTGATACATTACTCGTAACTGAAAAATAACCATCAGGAGCTATCAGTTCTTCCCAATGAATAGATATTAATTCATTATATAATTCATCAGGATTATTACAGGGAAATGATTTTAGAGAATACATTACTTGACTTGCGCAACGTAAATGCAGGTTCAAACGGATACAATCTTTTACAGTACCAATTAATGTTACGGAAGTTTGTCCCGCATGTTCCACTTCATACCCTAAGGCAATTAACTCGGATTGTAATGCAGGGGACAACCATTTATGGCAAGTAATGACAATGCGACTCTTTGTAGTAAATATTTGCATAGCCGCAAACTTATGGAATGATAAAGGAAATCAACGAAAAAATGATAAACTCCTCAGAACTCATCACTCCCTCTTTCCCTATTTCCCTATCTCCTCTTCCCCTATTTCCCCCCTTTCCACTTCCTCAATTGCTGCAATAAGGCTGTCAGGTCTTTAGGTAAAGGAGCTTCAAGAATATATTCCTGTTCATTAAAGACAAACTGTAGTCGATAAGAATGTAAGCCAAGCCTAGAAAGAATCGGCCGTTCTTCCTCTTCTTTTTTTGCCAAATTATATCGTTTCTTCAAAGCAGAAATAAGTACAGGTTTGCCATCACCATAAATGGCATCACATGCAATGCTGTTTCCTAAGTGTTTGGTATGCAATCGAATTTGATGTGTCCGTCCTGTATGAATCTGAAACTGTACCCACGAATAAATCCTGAAATCTTCCAACACTTCATAATCTGTAAGCGAGGGTTTCCCCTTCACATTAATTACCATAGAACCATTCTTTGCAGGATGTTCCATAATAGCCGCATCAATGCTTCCACTTTGGTTAATGAGCGTGCCATTCACCAATCCTAGATAGAATTTCTTGACCTCACGCCCTTCAAACAATTGAGATAATTGCTTATGACTATCTTCATCTTTGGCAAATACTATGATACCGCTTGTTTCTTTGTCAAGGCGGTGAACGGTAAATATGTTGCCATATTTCTCCATCAAAATGTCTTTTAGAGAGCGTTCACTCTGCATCCTATCAGGAATAGAAAGCATTCCTGCCGGTTTGTTAATCACCACAAACCAATCATTTTCTACTAATATATCAAGCTTCATTTTGTCTATTCTTCTTAAAATAAAAGGGGTTTAACACAAAGCAAACAAAGTAAAAACAAGGGACACAAAGGGTTTAATAAAAGTTTTGCATCAGCACTAGAGTAACTTATTAATCCTTTGATATTACTATATAACTGCAATTGAGAAAAGAGTTTAAAAATGCTACGAAGTAGGATTCCTTTGTGACCTTCTTCTCAAAATAACATCGAAAAAAACTATGCCTTTCTATGTGGCTATGTGACTATGTGGTAGCCTTTTTTCTTATCTCAATGTTATATAAATAGAAATATGCACCCATTCATTTAATCTTTGTGAATTCCCTTGTTTTCTTTGTGGTAAAGTTCTTATTCATCCCCATCTAATTCTATTTCTTTTTTATTCGGCGTCTTCGCATCCACCTTTTTCATAAAACTTTGGTTCATGTGTTTCAGTAACCTAATTTCTTTTTCTTGCAACATACGCCAATGTCCTCTTTCCACATTCTTTTTTGTAAGGTCAGCAAACATGACTCTATCCAATGTCTTCACTTCGTAGCCAAGATGTTCAAATATCCTTCGCACAATCCTATTTCGTCCACTATGTATTTCAATGCCAAGTTGTGTCTTATCCTTCGAATCTGCGTAAGCAAGACTATCCGCTTTCACAATGCCATCTTCAAGGGTAATACCCGATAGGATCGATTCAAAATCACGTTTAGTAACGGGCTTATCAACTTTTACTGCATATACTTTTTTTATCTGATAACCGGGATGCGTTAATTTTTGGGCAAGCTCACCATCATTTGTCAATAACAAAACACCCGTAGTATTTCTGTCAAGACGTCCAACCGGATAAACTCTTTCCTTAGTCGCTTCTTTTACTAAATCCATCACTGTTTTCCTTCCTTCAGGGTCAGAAGAAGTGGTTATGAAGTCTTTGGGTTTATTTAATAAAATATAAACAAGGTTCTTTTGCAAAAACAGTTTCTTTCCTTTACATAGCACTTCATCTGTCTTTAGTACCTTATATCCCGGTTCATACACAACATCTCCATTTACAGTAACTTGTCCTTGCTTGACCATTTCGGCAGCCTCTCTTCTTCCACACACACCCGAGTGTGCAATAAACTTATTCAGTGGCATGTCCTCAAGTGCCCCCTCTTCGCCTTTCTTCTTCGCTTTCGCTCCGGCAGGTTCAAGGGTATGGTCGCCCTTAAAATATTTATCACTATTACTTGTTACATAATTCTTTGAGAATTTCTTTTCGGTGGAGGGTTTTCCTTCGTTTCTTTCGGGTCTTTTTGCAGGAACTTCCCCTTCTTCAAGTGGCTTTCTATTGATAGGACGTTTCCCAAAACGAGGTTTATTTTCAGCGGCAGGAACAGGAGGTGTTCTCTTACCTTTTTTAATTTCGGGGGTGGGCTCTGCTACAATCCCATGTTGTTTATCCCACTTCTCCCTGCGTAGTTGTTCACCCCTTGCACGAGCCTCTTTTTTTGCAGTACGTTTCTGTACTTTAATCATTTCTTTCTTTTTCGCTCCCTGTGGAGACGAGTTCATAAACTTGTCAAATGCATGTTTTGCCATAATTCTATAATTAGCTGTTTTTCAACAGGTATTACAAATGTATTGTTTCAACCAATACTTTATGTTGAAATCAGGTAGCAATTCAATTAATTAGGAGGTTTTCTTGATAAATAAAGAAAACTATTGCTATTTTCACAAAATTTAAAGGATATTTCCTTTTGCTTTCCACAAAGTTTTAGAGGATATTTAATAGACATTTAGGAACTATTGATTG
>CANCKV010000255.1 GCA_947378615.1 Chitinophagaceae bacterium
AAATAAAAAGCATAATGAGTTTGATGAACAATAATGAGAATTCCACCGAGAAGCAAATCAAAAACCCTATCAATATAATGTGGTTTCGTAGAGACCTTCGTCTTTCAGACAATGCGGCTTTATTTCATGCCCTAAAAAGTGAGAACAACATTGTACCAATCTTTATTTTCGATAAAAATATTTTAGATAGACTTGAAGATAAAACCGACAAGCGAGTACTATTTATCCATAATGCACTATCGGAAATGCAACAGCAACTCATTTCAACTGGAAGTACCTTACGGGTATTTTATACTACTCCAATTGAGGCATTTAAAATGCTGTTGACTCAATATAAAATTGAAAAAGTATTCACTAATCATGACTATGAACAATATGCTATTGACAGAGATTCTAATATCGCAGAATTATTGAAGGCACATCAGGTTTCTTTTCACACGTTTAAAGACCAAGTAATCTTCGAAAAAGAAGAGGTAACTAAAGATGATGGCAATCCTTATACCGTCTTTACACCATATAGTAAGAAATGGAAAGCAACACTAACTCCATATTCTTTGGAAGCCTATCCCACTGAAAACTATTTCTCAAATTTTCTCAAACAATCTCCAATATCACTTCCTACCCTTAATGATATTGGTTTTGAAAGTTCCGAACAAATGTTCCCGACAAATAAGTTGGATTCGACTTTGGTTTCCCATTATGCAGATAGGCGTAATTTCCCTTCCCTAAATGGCACTTCACATTTGGGCGTACATCTTCGATTTGGCACTGTCAGTATCAGAGAAGTAGCAAGAAAATCTCAGAATCTTAGTGAAACTTTTTTGAATGAACTGATTTGGCGAGATTTCTATCATTGTATTCTTTGGCATTATCCAAAACTAAACAAGGGGGAGTCTTTCAAAAAAGAATATGACCAAATAGAATGGATTAATAATCCGCACGACTTTGAAAAATGGTGCAATGGAATGACGGGGTATCCGATTGTGGATGCAGGAATGAGGGAATTGAATGCAACAGGTTTCATGCATAATCGAGTTCGAATGATTGTGGCATCATTTCTAACGAAACATCTTCTTATAGATTGGCGGTGGGGTGAATTGTATTTTGCACAAAAGTTACTCGATTTCGACTTTGCTGCTAATAATGGGGGGTGGCAATGGGCAGCGGGAAGTGGTTGTGATGCAGCGCCGTATTTTAGGGTATTCAACCCAACATTGCAAACAGAAAAGTTTGACAAGGATTTGATATATATACGTAAATGGATACCTGAATTAGAAAGTTTCAATTATCCACAACCAATAGTAAATCATGAATTTGCGAGAAAAAGAGTGCTAGAAGTCTATTCAAAAGCATTGAAAAGAGAATAATTTCATTAAAAGGTGTACACTTTAATCGATCGATGTTTCCAATTAATAGCTTTTAGTAAAGAGAAAAGCGACTTCAAAGCATTGGACATTTTTTTGATTAGCCACGATACAGTATGGAAAGATAAAAATAGCTAGACAAATCCTGTCACAGCTTTCAATCCCTCTACAACATTAAATATTATGGGGCATCTTCCATAGTGCATAAAAGTGGTAAATAATCTTTTATTAAAATCAGGGAGGTGCATAGCAGGAAACTCTCGACATCCTTCAAACCGATGTTGGTAAACAGAACAACTATTGTTAGCCAAAAAATTACAAGGAATAGCATTCATGACCACCATAGTACCACCTTTCTCTAGATTTTGTTCGTCAAAGTCACTTCTTGTCAAATTCAAATGGTTAGCGAGTGTATCAGCTTCCTGTTCAGAAACATTAATCATCAGACTTTTACAACAATTACCACAAGTTGTACAATCAATTTGTGGTGTAATACTATTATTCAATATCAATACTTCTGCATCAAGCACATCACTATTTCTCAGCTTTAAAAAGTCTTTAAAACGATAGTTCTCCACTTCCTTTGCATTTGCAAGAATTAATATTTTCTCAAGATTTGTTTCGACATCAAAATGAAGCATAAAATAGTTGTTAGTTATTAGTGGTTAGTTATGAGCTATGAGTTATGAGCTATGAGTTATAATTAAGCGATTTTAAATCAAAGATTTAGGAAAATAGTTAATCAATACGGTAAAGTAATTTTGTCTTTCAAGAATCACTTACTAACAACTAATCACTAACAACTAACAACTAATTACTATAGATTGTCATACGTATAAAACGGGTCAATTTGGCTACCTGCGGGCAGTTCAAATATGGTATTGATAATACCATTGTCCAATCCATAAACCCATCCATGAAGGTCTGGACGTTGATGATGTTTCCAAGCAGATTGTACAATCGAAGTTTTTGCCAAGTTATAAACCTGTTCTTTCACATTTAATTCAGTTAATCTATTTGCTCGCGCTTCTTCATTTTCAATACTATCAATTTCATCTTTATGAATTCTATAAACGTCTTTAATATTGCGAAGCCACTTATTGATGATACCAAAAGAATGTTGTGTCATTGCTGCCTTAATCCCTCCACACCCATAATGCCCACAAACAATAATATGCCTTACTTGCAACACTTCTACAGCATATTGCAATACACTTAACAGATTTAAATCCGTATGAATAACCATGTTAGCAATATTCCGGTGTACAAATATCTCACCGGGCTGAGTACAAGTTATCTTATCTGCTGGCACACGACTATCGCTACAACCAATCCATAAAAACTCAGGAGATTGTAAAAGTGCCAATCTAGTAAAATATTCAGGGTCTCTTTCAGTTTCCGATTTTGCCCAAGCTTTATTATCTGCTAAAAGTTTTTCGTAAATTTTCATGTTTATTAAGTTTTAATCTGAGTCCATTACTTTTATACATAGTTTAAAATGTAAGAACAATGTTAAAAAAGTCCATTGATTCTTAAAACTAATTGCATAAAAGAAAAAATTGTAGGGTAAATACTACAATACGGGCAAATCTATTGCTGACATAGATATTTATTTTGTTTTTTTGGAAAAAATAACAATAAAGTAGCTTATTTAAAACCTTTTTTGTTTAGTTTCGTTTTTATAAACGTTAAACATAATATTATGACAGCTTCTGAGTTTGATTACATGCTTTCAAATAGTACCGACTTTCTAAAACCATTTGCTATTACGCTTACTAGGGATAATGAGCTAGCAAAAGATTTATTTCAGGAAACTTTATTCAGGGCTCTTGCTAATAGAGAAAAATATAACGCTGGAACAAATATAAAGGCATGGTTATACACCATCATGCGCAATATTTTTATTAATAACTATCGCAGGAAGGCAAAACAAAGCACCATATTTGACAATTCGCAAAATGATTATTTAATCAATTTGAATCAAGGAGCCGTTGCCAACGAGGCTATTTCTAAAATGAATATGAAAGAAGTTCAAGCAGCTATATATGGCTTGCCTGAGATTTTCAAAAATCCCTTTTTACTCTATTTTGATGGCTATAAATATCATGAAATAGCTGATATGCTTGGAGAACCATTAGGAACGATTAAAAGTCGTATCCACTTCGCTCGCAAGTTATTAAAGGCACAAATAGATCGACATTAATAAACTTTTTTTCAATAATAGGGTTATAGTGAGTTGTATCGTGGGAACACGAACGAAGGCGGTAAGCCAAAGTTCGTGTTCCCACTTTGTATTATATGTAACATGTTGATTGAATCAAATAATTGCTAATGTGTTCAATTTTGAAGGATGCAGTTTTGAATGAACAAAAACGATTCTGCATTTTTCAAATCAAATAATTGTGTTTTCTACTTCAAATAAATAAATGAATAATAAAAAAGTAGTCGTAATAGGAGCAGGTTTTGCAGGTATATCTGTAGCTAGTTTTCTCGCCAAAGATGGGTTTGATGTTACAGTACTTGAGAAACATTCTATGCCAGGAGGCAGGGCTAGAAAGTTTTCGGCCAAAGGTTTTACTTTTGATATGGGACCAAGTTGGTATTGGATGCCCGATGTTTTTGAACGATATTTTAATCAATTCAACAAAAAGGTTTCAGACTATTATTCTTTAGAGCGATTAAATCCATCTTACAGAATTTATTGGCAAGACAATCCAATGGATATTCCGGCTGATTACAAAGAACTCAAGGCTCTTTTTGAAGAATTAGAACCCGGCAGTTCCATAAAATTAGAATTATTTATCAAGGAAGCTGCGTACAAATATGAAGTGGGTATTAATAAGCTTGTTCACAAACCCGGACGTTCTATTACAGAATTTATCGATTTGGACTTGATAAGTGGATTGTTTAGATTAGATGTATTTAATTCAATTAAAACACATGTAAGAAAGCTTTTTAAGAATGAAAAAATAAGACAACTATTAGAGTTTCCTGTTTTATTTCTTGGTGCTTTAGCCGAAAATACACCTGCATTATATAGTTTGATGAACTATGCCGACATTATAGGAGGCACATGGTATCCAAAAGGAGGCATGTATGAGATAGTAGATGGGATGTATAAAGTTGCTGTTGAACAAGGAGTTAAGTTTGTATTTAATCAAGATGTTTCTGAAATAGTCATTGAAAATGGAAAAGCAGTTGGAGTAAAAGTAAAGTCACTAAGTAATCCAAACTTAAATTACGAAGCAGACATTGTAGTTGGTGGTGCAGATTATCATTTTATTGAAACAAAATTATTACCCCAAAAATATAGAAGCTATAGTGATGAATATTGGGAGAACCGAACAATGGCTCCAAGTTGTTTATTGTATTATGTAGGATTAAACAAAAAGCTTACAGGACTAACTCATCATTCACTTTATTTCGACACTTCATTTGCAATTCATGGTGATGAAATCTATACAAACAAACAATGGCCAACCAATCCATTATTCTATGTAGGGGCACCTTCAGTGACAGACAAAACCGTTGCGCCTGAAGGAAAAGAGAATTTATTCCTCCTAATTCCTGTTGCCTCTGGTCTTAAAGGTGATGATGAAACGCTTAGAGATAAGTATTTTGAAATAATTATCGAAAGAATGGAGTCTCATTTACAACAATCTATAAAATCAAGTGTTATCTATGAAAAATCATTCGCAGTTAGTGATTTTATCAGCGAATACAACGCTTTTAAAGGCAATGCGTATGGTTTGGCAAATACACTTTTACAGACTGCTATTTTAAAGCCTTCTTGTAAAAGTAAAAAAGTTAACAACCTTTTTTTTACTGGTCAGTTAACTGTTCCAGGACCAGGTGTTCCACCAAGCTTGATTAGTGGTGAAGTGGTAGCCAAAGAAGTAATAAAAACATATCGGAGATAAATTAGAAAAGAAAGAGAAGTACATTGTAAAAATGAAACTGCCCAAAAGGTGGAAGGTCATTTTTTGCAACTAACTTTAAACAGCAATAAAAAAACAACTTAAAACAAAAATGTAACGGCAATGACAAACATGCAACTATTTCATGATGTTAGCCAAGATTGTAGTAGAAATACAACGGAGAAATACAGCACGAGTTTTTCTTCGTCAATCAAATTATTAGGAGAATCACTTCGCCAACCCATCTTTAATATCTATGGGTTTGTACGTTTTGCTGATGAAATTGTGGACACTTTTCATGATTATGATAAGGCTACTTTATTAAAGGAATTCAAGGATGCTACTTATCAAGCAATTGAGCGAAAAATAAGTTTGAATCCTATCATTCATAGTTTCCAAATCACAGTC